>NZ_QSHS01000045.1:0-5443 GCF_003467795.1 Collinsella sp. AM36-4AA | reverse complement strand
CGACGGCTCGGTGCCGTCCACCGGTCAGCGGCGCCCTGGCCTCCCACGGGCTGGCCCCGCAGTACTCTCGGCGCGATGGGGCTTAGCTTCCGGGTTCGGAACGGGACCGGGCGTGCCCCCCATGCTCTGGCCGCTGACCGGTGGGCGGCGCCCACCGTTACGGTGTCCGGTATCGCATACACGTGCCCTGGGGGCCGCATGGCGCATAGGAAAGATCTGACTCGGGTGCATCCTCGTGCCCGGACCGCGCTTCAGAGCGCATGTCCCGCGGGCCGCGAGGTGCGGTTCCGGAAGAGCTCGGGCGATTAGTGCGGCTCGGCTGAGGCTGTCGCCAGCCTTGCACCTGCCGTCTATCGACCAGGTAGTCTACCTGGGCCCTTACCGGAAGGAGAACTAATCCCTGGAACGGCTTCCCGCTTAGATGCCTTCAGCGGTTATCCGCGCCGCACGCGGCTACCCGGCCGTGCCGTTGGTCGACAACCGGTTCACCGGAGGTGCGTCCACCCCGGTCCTCTCGTACTGGGGGCAGCCTCCATCGATTCTCCTGCGCCCACGGAGGATAGGGACCGAACTGTCTCACGACGTTCTGAACCCAGCTCGCGTACCGCTTTAAACGGCGAACAGCCGTACCCTTGGGACCTGCTCCAGCCCCAGGATGCGATGAGCCGACATCGAGGTGCCAAACCTTGCCGTCGATGTGGACTCTTGGGCAAGATCAGCCTGTTATCCCCGGAGTACCTTTTATCCGTTGAGCGACGGCCCACCCACTCGGGGCCGCCGGATCACTAGAGCCTGCTTTCGCACCTGCTCGGCTTGTGGGCCTCGCAGTCAAGCCCGCTTGTACTCTTGCATTCAAAAGGACGGTTGCCGACCGTCCCGAGCGGACCTTCGCGCGCCTCCGTTACCCTTTAGGAGGCGACCGCCCCAGTCAAACTGCCCGCCTGGCACGGTCCCCGAGCCGGTTGACGGCCTCGGGTTAGGACGCCGGTCGCGCGAGGGCAGTATTCCAAGGGCGGCTCCCCGGGGGCTGGCGCCTCCGGATCTGCGCCTCCTGCCTATCCTCTACACGCGGGACCAGCGGCCAATGCCAAGCTGCAGTGAAGGTTCACGGGGTCTTTCCGTCCTTCCGCGGGTAAGTCGCATCTTCACGACCAGTGCAATTTCACCGGGTCCATGGTCGAGACAGCGCCCAAGTCGTTGCGCCTTTCGTGCAGGTCGGAACTTACCCGACAAGGAATTTCGCTACCTTAGGACCGTTATAGTTACGGCCGCCGTTTACCGGGGCTTGGCTTCGGGGCTTCGCCTTGCGGCTAACTCCTCCGCGTGACCTTCCGGCACCGGGCAGGCGTCAGACCCTATACGTCGCCTTGCGGCTTCTGCAGAGTCCTGTGTTTTTGGTAAACAGTCGCTTGGGCCTCTCCACTGCGGCCCGCCTCCGCTCCCGGAGCAAGTCCGTTCACGTACGCGCGGGCACCCCTTCTCCCGAAGTTACGGGGCCATTGTGCCGAGTTCCTTGACCATGGTTGACCCGATCGCCTCGGTATGTTCTACCCACCCACCTGTGTCGGTTTGCGGTACGGGCGCGCACGCGCCTGCCTAGGGGTTTTTCTAGGGACCTCGGGCTCACTCGCTTCGCTTGATCGCTTCGTCCGGAGCCTCGCCCTCGTGCGGACCGGATTTCCCTGGTCCGCGGGCCGCGCTCCATCACGGGGACGTCCAGAACCCCGCCGAGCCACCCCCATCCGTCGCCCCGTCGGTCGTAGCGCCGCGTGCGCGGTGCAGGAATGTCTGCCTGCTGCGCGTCGGCTACGCCTCCCGGCCTCGCCTTAGCCCCCGACTGACCCTGGGAGGATTAGCCTTGCCCAGGAAACCTCGGGTTCACGGCGGACGAGTTACTCTCTCGTCTCTCGCTACTCATGCCAGCATTCTCACTCCCATGCGCTCCACCGCCGGTCGCCCGGCGGCTTCCCCGCCCATGGGAAGCTCCCCTACCGATTCTGAAAATCAAAATCCCGCCGCTTCGGTGTCCAGCTTAGCCCCGTGTATTGTCGGCGCATGTCCACTCGACCAGTGAGCTGTTACGCACTCTTTGAATGGATGGCTGCTTCTAAGCCAACATCCTGGTTGTCTGGGCGGACGCACATCCTTTGCCACTCGGCTGGAACTTGGGGACCTTAGCGGGCGGTCCGGGCTGTTTCCCTCTCGAGCACACAGCTTAGCCCACATGCTCTGACTGCCGCGCTCTGGGCCGCCGGCATTCGGAGTTCGGTTGGATTCGGTAGGCGGCGAAGCCCCCTCGTCCATCCGGTGCTCTACCTCCGGCGGTGAACGCGCGACGCTAGCCCTAAAGCTATTTCGGGGAGAACGAGATATCTCCGGGTTTGATTGGCCTTTCACCCCTATCCGCAGGTCATCGCCGCCGTTTTCAACCGACGTGCGTTCGGCCCTCCACGGGGTCTTACCCCCGCTTCAGCCTGCCCACGGATAGCTCACCCGGCTTCGCGTCCGCGGCGCGGGACTCAAGTCGCCCTGTTAAGGCTCGCTTTCGCTCCGGCTCCCTTTCGGTTAACCTCGCCCCGCGCCAGCGACTCGCTGGCTCATTCTACAAAAGGCACGCCGTCACACCACAAGGGTGCTCCGACTGCTCGTGGGCGCACGGTTTCAGGTACTGTTTCACTCCCCTCCCGGGGTGCTTTTCACCTTTCCCTCACGGTACTGGTGCGCTATCGGTCACAGGGTAGTACTCAGGCTTGGATGGTGGTCCACCCAGGTTCGGACCGGGTTTCACGTGCCCGGCCCTACTCAGGGACCGCGTCGCGCCGTCCGGTCTGGGTTCGCGTACGGGGCTGTCACCCGCTGCGGCCGGCCCTCCCATGCCGTTCCGCTCCCCAGCCGGACCTGCGCCCGGGGGCGGCAGCCCCCGGATGCGCGGCCCTGCAACCCCGCCGGCGGAACCCCTGCCGGGTATGCCCGCTCGACGGTTTGGCCATCGGTCCCCTTTCGCTCGCCGCTACTCGGGGAGTCTCGAGATTGATTTCCTCTCCTCCGGGTACTTAGATGTTTCAGTTCCCCGGGTTGTCCTCCCCACCCCTATGTGTTCGGGGTGGGGATATGCACACTGCTGTGCATGGGTTCGCCCATTCGGAGACCCCCGGGTCGAAGGATGTGTGCTCCTCGCCGGGGATTATCGCAGCTTGCCGCGTCCTTCATCGGCTCCCTGTGCCAAGGCATCCGCCGTGCGCCCGTGGTATCTTGCGGGACCGCATCGGGCCCGCGGGATATCCACGTGTCGCTAATTAAGTTAAATTAATCGATATCATGAATAGCGCTCGTATGTCGCAATTCGGGTATCTCATACCGCGGCACAGTAGTTGACTGTGCTCGCGATCAGATGCTCCTCACTCATATATAAGTGAATTCTTCTTGTTTGGATCGGATGAATGATTGCTATCATTCTGTCTGATAAATCGCAGAAAAGAATCGAGTCTGGAAGAATGATCTTCCATCTCTCTCCTATCGCTATGCGGCTCTCAAGGTACGCGGGTGCGACCCCGGGGACCGGGTGCTGCGGGGAATCATCCTGGCGGACATCTACCGGACGGGCTCCTGCCCTCTATTCGAGTTAAAGTTTGTCTCTCTAAGAATGTATCTCCCTAGAAAGGAGGTGATCCAGCCGCACCTTCCGGTACGGCTACCTTGTTACGACTTCACCCCCCTCACCCTCCACACCTTCGGCGCCTCCCCCCTCGCGGTTGGGCCGGCGACTTCGGGTGCAGACGACTCGGGTGGTGTGACGGGCGGTGTGTACAAGGCCCGGGAACGCATTCACCGCGGCATGCTGATCCGCGATTACTAGCAACTCCGACTTCATGGGGGCGGGTTGCAGCCCCCAATCCGAACTGGGGCCGGCTTTCCGGGATCCGCTCCCCCTCGCGGGGTGGCATCCCTCTGTACCGGCCATTGTAGCACGTGTGCAGCCCAGGGCATAAGGGGCATGATGACTTGACGTCGTCCCCGCCCTCCTCCGCCTTGACGGCGGCGGTCCCGCGTGGGTTCCCGGCATCACCCGATGGCAACACGCGGCGGGGGTTGCGCTCGTTGCGGGACTTAACCCAACATCTCACGACACGAGCTGACGACAGCCATGCACCACCTGTATGGGCTCCTCTCGGCCACGGGGTCTCCCCCGCTTCACCCATATGTCAAGCCCTGGTAAGGTTCTTCGCGTTGCTTCGAATTAAGCCACATGCTCCGCTGCTTGTGCGGGCCCCCGTCAATTCCTTTGAGTTTTAGCCTTGCGGCCGTACTCCCCAGGCGGGACGCTTAATGCGTTGGCTGCGGCACGGGGGGATCGTCCCCCCACACCTAGCGTCCATCGTTTACGGCTGGGACTACCAGGGTATCTAATCCTGTTCGCTCCCCCAGCTTTCGCGCCTCAGCGTCGGTCTCGGCCCAGAGGGCCGCCTTCGCCACCGGTGTTCCACCCGATATCTGCGCATTCCACCGCTACACCGGGTGTTCCACCCTCCCCTACCGGACCCAAGCCGCGGAGGTTCCGGGGGCTTCGGGGGGTTGAGCCCCCCGCTTCGACCCCCGGCCTGCCGGGCCGCCTACGCGCGCTTTACGCCCAATGAATCCGGATAACGCTCGCCCCCTACGTATTACCGCGGCTGCTGGCACGTAGTTAGCCGGGGCTTCTTCTGCAGGTACAGTCTTGACTCTTCCCTGCTGAAAGCGGTTTACGACCCGAAGGCCTCCGTCCCGCACGCGGCGTCGCTGCGTCAGGGTTCCCCCCATTGCGCAAGATTCCCCACTGCTGCCTCCCGTAGGAGTCTGGGCCGTGTCTCAGTCCCAATCTGGCCGGTCGGTCTCTCAACCCGGCTACCCGTTGTCGGCACGGTGGGCCGTCACCCCGCCGTCTACCTGATGGGCCGCGGAGCCATCCCCTCCCGTCGGGGCTTTAGCCGGGGTGCCATGCGGCACCCCGGGGTATCCGGTATTACCCGTCCTTTCGGGCGGCTATCCCGGGGGAGGGGGCAGGTTCTCCACGTGTTACTCAGCCGTTCGCCACTCGCTTCCCTCCGGAGAGGGGTGCCGTTCGACTTGCATGTGTTAGGCGCGCCGCCAGCGTTCATCCTGAGCCAGGATCGAACTCTCCGTCCAAAATATTCTGGGCTTCGAGCCCGTCCGGTCCCCTCAGTCCATCGCTGATCGGTTCCGTTCGATTCATATGGTTCTGTATAGGAAAAGGAATTTCTCGGGGCCGCCTCTCGGCGGCCTTGCGAAAAACAAATCCAAGTTAGACCATTTCAAATGGTTCGATGTCTGCCCGGATGCGACACTGAATGTGTCCATCCTCGCAGTATCCGGTTCTCAAGGTGCACGCCTGGCGGCTGATCCGGTCCGACCGGGCCGCGCGGCAAGGAGATATATTGCCAGACCG
>NZ_QSHS01000044.1:0-7001 GCF_003467795.1 Collinsella sp. AM36-4AA | reverse complement strand
TGTTGCGTTGAGATTGAAAATCAACCCGGAAGGTAGGACCTTAAACGATCGCTCTTGTAAGCAAACCTTTTCTCAAAGCCCTTAGCATCCCCCTGAAGAACAAGAAGCTTAATTCCCTCAAGCTCAAGTTTTGGCCAATTGTAGATAGAGGAGTAGTCGATAAGCGAATTGGCAAGCAGGCCGCGAGCATAGAGGGCGCTCGAAATGCTTCCGCACAATAATGAACTAAATAACAAACATGATATATTCGACAGGACGGAAGCAAGGCTGGCATCATGGCGAATCGTCGTGTAAGGATTAATTGACATCGCCTCTCTCGAAGCGTTTAGGACAGCGGTTCCCACCTCCTCTTCAAACTTGAGTGCAAGGGGAATGTAAGATGGAGCGGAAAGCGCATCGATTTTTTTCTGAATTGTCAACTGAGTGCCAAATCCATATTCGGAAAGCATGCCAGCGACAGTCCTCTTGTCAATTAAACAATTACCATAAGCCCAACAATCTTTCGATTCTATTGAATCACAAGCAAGCTGGAGTAATTCATAGCACCTGGAATAGCGGCCTTCAATAGAAGCGTCAAGAGCGTCAAGCCTTAGTGAAAGGGTGTCTCTGGGAATACCGCTGTCCTTCATAGTTTCCAGAATGACGGCCTTGAATGCACCGACCGAAAAAGGGGTGCCATATAGAAGCCAATTGACCGCTTTCTCGCCAAGAAAGAAGAGATAAGGATTGTCAGACTTTCTCTCAAGCCAATCAGCATGGTAGTTAAATTTTTTTGAAATCAAGGCAACCGAGGAACCAAAAGCATCGAGAACATCTTCAGGAATAGAGACAGGAGCAATATCAGTAAAAACCGCCGATCCACCATCTTCAATTTCAAATCGTCGATTGTGAAACAAATCGACCATCACGTTGTTAAGTTGGTCCATCAGATAAGGAACAAGACCTGAATCATTCGGCCGCCCTACATACGTACACGCATCCATTTCTCTGGCATAACGAAGCAGAGAATCGATTTCCGGCGACGTCCCAGACTCAAGCTTAACAAGCAAGAGTGGCTTTCTGAGCCTGATAGCATGATAAAGCTCTCTGCTAGTTCCTGGCCTCAACTCTGATCGTATAATTCCAATTACTATATCGCTTTGCGCCAAGTGATTAAGATAATAAGAGGATGATGGCTCAATGCTCGCATGAAACTCGATGGCAAAGGGCTTAAAGATATCCGATTTCAGCAAAGCGCAATTAAGCTCGTTCCTCAGCTGCTGCCAGCTAAAATCGCCTTCATCGCGCATCGAAGAGCTAACAAACACCTCAATACGGTCACGATCAATAACCTCAGCGTCCATCTTGTTAGCACCCATAGAACCTCCCAATCGAATAGACCCATAAAATATCAAGCGGCGCGGACCTATAGCGTTGGCAGCAAAACAATCGAAAGGTCTTGATGCGTAAGCACCTGGATCCGCCAACAACGACAGCCGCATTTCCTCATCGTATGACAGCCCAACACCCTAAATTTTTTCTTCGTGACAGTCGACGGATTTTAAAGTTTCAGCCAACTCGTTCAGCATAGTTGTAAGGCGAGCAATAATTCTTTTCGCATCTTCCCTATGGTCTTCGGTGACCACATCACCGTGAAGCTTATCGTATTTTGAACCCTTGCCGTGTGCCGCCCCCGCCGATCGGAGCTTCTGAAGGTCACGGAGGGGCTTGATGTCAGCCATGATGTTATTTGTGCCGAGATAGGCCTCCAACTTATTGAGACTCCCTTTTGAATCAGAACCCTTTAGAGAACTCTCATCGATGTAGTCGACAAAAGCTCTCGTGAGGGCCATAATCACGGCCTCAAATTCAGGCTCGCCATTACCAGATGGAATGTGGATTTGTTCAAGAATGCCTTCGTCTGCACGGTGGAAAGGCCTGAACAGCGCCAAGCCAAACCGTTTCCTCCATGCCTTATCAAGCTCCATGCGCGCCCGCATAAGCATGGAAACAGGGCCTGACGGATCCTTAACCCACATATTGAGCAAATCTGTCTTGAACACCTCATCAGAAATATGCTGGTCAACGGGCGACATCTCAAAAGAGAGGAAATGGGTGCGCTCGCTCTCGGGTAGGTCGCGCCCCAGATCGCCGAGATACACCATGACTCTGTCTGGGTCGACATTGTCAATCTCGCACCTCCACTGGCTCCCGCATGAAATGTGACGCTCGCTTACATCGAAGCTAGGGTCGTTCCTGTACTTATCAAGCACGGCGGGCTTGAAGAAGACGGGGGTTAAATAATGTGTTGCGTGAGGCTCCTTATCAAATTGGGTGCCAAGCTTATCCGGGTCGGATGTGTATCGAACGAACGAGCCGTCAGGCCGTTCGTCGATAATGAACTCGGGGTAATGTTCTTTTTTCTCATCGTACGGCCATACGCCGCAAGTCTCGACGTGGCCGGGTTCGATAAAACTTCGAGCGTAGATCATTGACAGCAGATAGTTTTCATCAGTATCGCTCGTGTACCAATGCCTGATATGGTAGTTCTCCCCAACTTCATCACGCTCCGCAATACACTCAGTGCTCCCCAGGGGAAAGCTGGGCGCAGACGCCAGTCGCGCGTCCACAAAGTAGACGAAAAGGCATTGCTTAGCCGCAATGAAGCGAAATAAATACTTGGTCCTGACGCGCACCTCGTCTCCAGCAATGTCGACAACTTTTTCTCTCTCGGCACACTTATCGATGCCGTAATAGCAACCGTCTCCGTCGCGGAAGAGTTCGAACAGCATGATAAATTCTTGGTTGACCAGAATTTGCGCTTGGTCAAGCGGATAGAAATACTGCTCGGCAACAATAAAGTCATAGCCTTCGTCGCGACCGTTATGATAAGTGGCGTCATCTCCATATATACAGAAGCCTGGTGAGAAGCTGGAGGCGTTCTTCAGCCAATCATCGCCTGCAAGGATCTCCTGCTTTCGTGTAAGGTCGGCAAAACAGGCGAAAACTGAAGGCCTTCCGTTAGCATCAGCATGATGCGAATAGACAGTCGTCCATGCTCCGGAAAGAGGGTTCTTAATCAGCTCGATTACCTTCTCCTGCCTGAACGGCTTAGCATCGAGCCCCAACTTGACTAAAACCCTTGAAACCGCTTCGTCCATATACACCTCTTACCACTTAGCGCCATCACCATTAATTAATGTGAGGATAAACCGTGAGAAATACTCGCATGCCGTAAAAGCATTTAAGGAAATTGTCCGCCACTGCAGGGACGAAGAAAAGCCACCAAAATGACAATCGGAGTTTTAAAGACAAAATGCCCAAGAGCAACAGCCATGCCCGGAACGCCATAAAGATCGACGGCAAATGGTGCCAGATGGACCTAACCTGGGACGACACAAGCGACAACTGGTACGGAGACCTTTGTTGACGAGCTGCTAAATGGCACAGAAACCATGCTCGGAAAAGGACTCCGGACTGTCCGAGAGCCAGATGCAGCGTCTCGCCGTAGCGCGCGCGGTTTATTCCAGTTCCCCAGCACTCCTGCTCGATGAATGTACCTCAGCACTCGACCCTAAAACCGAAAGAGAAATGCTGGACCGAATGCGCAATCTTGGCCGCACTGTGATCATCGTCACGCATCGGCCTGCAGCGCTGGAGGTTTGCGACCGGATAATTAGTCTCGAAGATACGCAATAGGAATCAGCAGCATCAGAACTGTCGATTTCATCGAACGGAATCACGCGCAGTGCGGCATGTGTTGGCATGGCAGAGCCCGGCATCCAATCACGGCGTAAGGTCGGCTGTTAGCAAATAACGGCAACGGAGCCCCTGCTGGCCCAGGCGCCTAAGCGCAATATGTCGGTACCGTTTCGCAATTATCAATAGCACTCAAACGCGCAAGTACGTATCAAATTTCATCTTAGCTCCAGGCAATGGCAAACAGACGGCCAGCCGTTATTTCCGCTGAATCTTAAGGCCCCTCCGATTACTAAGGAGGTAAGCATCTTTATGCTCCTTAGAGATTTCGAAGCTTGAGAGAATCTTATTCTGAGATTCAGGCGACCAATAAATATGAAGTCTTTCTCGCGCCCTCGTTATTGCCGTATAAAACACACTGTGAGTAATGCGCTCCTCAACGTCCTTCGTAATAATCAGCTTTACGGATGAGTACTCTAGTCCTTGCGCTTTATGGACAGACACCGCATACGCCACCTGAAACGGCACGATACAGTCCTCGCCAACATCCTCACCGTCTCGATCCTTGGCTTTCTTAACTGAAAAGCGCAGATACGTCTCTCCATCACGAAAATCTAAATACTCCAACCCGTCGTAATGAAGAACGGAAAGCTCGGAGGCGATAATGGGAACAGCAACCGTAAATTGCATCTCGTCTTTGGAAATTGCTTCCATTCCCACAAGACGCCCTTTTAGATTGTTATATAACAACGGATAAAACCGCTCAGACTCATTGAACAAAATTGGGTCGCCGACTTTATACGTATGATAATTCCAGACAACGGCCTCGTTCTTATTTCCCGACTGCAAGATTTTGTTCATATTATTAATGCCATAGAGGCCATCATAGTTGAGACATAAGACAATCTCATCATCATTCATTCTGCTAATTACAGAGTCATCAAGATTCGACGTAAAATCGCAAGAAATAAGAATTTCAGCGATATCAGGACTCACATTCCTGACAGCATGCCATAGTTTTAGCAAATCATCATTCTTCGTGCGCCATGGTTTATCAAATTCATGGATGCACTTATCAGGCAAGAAGTCTCGAGCCAATGAAAACCAGTTTCCAAACTTAATGGACTCAATCTGTCTCACATCGCCAACAAGCAATAGCAGTTTAAACCGATTAGAATCAATAATAGATCTCATATCGCTATTGCAGACAGTGCTGCATTCGTCAACGATTAAGATGTCGCAATCTGGCACACGATTCAAATACTTCGCGACGGTCATAAATTCGCAATTCTTATCATTTATTTTTCTTCTAAGACTATCTACGGCAGGATTTGTATTAGCGATAGCAAGTTTGCTTTCATTTTGCAGAAAAGCGCAAACGATGTTGACCATGGTTGTTTTTCCGGTACCAGCCGAACCGTAGATGAACGCGACGCTCGTTTCGGCAAACATGGACTTTAGAGCATCTATTTTTTCTGAATCATCCAACTTGCAGCTTGGATCTTTAAGCCATGATTCACATAAAGCAGTATAGCCTTTGACCCCGGCACCAGACAGTTTTAAAAGCCCGCGTATAATACAAGTGAGTTCGTCTTCGACTCCCTTAACAAATAGATGCCCGTTCTCATGCACGAGATCCCTTGAATGATGTCTAAAATACAAAGCGCTATTAAATGAAGCAATCAGTTCATCAACATCCGAGAAGGTTGTAATTTCGGTATCCCTAAGATACAGAGCATTAGAATCGATTGCCTCCGCGGTCACCCTACGAGCAAGAAAGTTATCTTCATACGGATCTGGATCAATACATTGATACAAATCCTCGACAGCGACTACATGCCCAATAAGACTCGTGCAATACGGCTGCCGATCAAAGGGGGCACAGCCGTTTTTCAAATAAAGGTTACCGAGACGGCTATTCGGACTTACAGTCAATTGTTCCTCTATAACCCTGTTACGAGGTTTAGACAAAAGATACTTTAGAACATTAGATCCATTTGAGCCAGCACTCAAAAACTCATGCGCAGAGCTAAGCAAGGTGTGTACCGGACAGGCATTTCCCGAAGATGCTATCTCCCCCATCACAGAAATAAACTCGTCATCAGGGAGTAGAGCAATGTCGCAAAGCGTCATCCCGGTATGGGTCATTAGGTTCATAAGTGATCTATAGCTAGTGTATTGGCCAGTAAGCCACACTGCATCAGGGCCTCTAAGTATCTTTATAAGATTATTCAACTCACAGGGGCGTACTGAAACCGCATATGCATCAACAATCGTAACAGGAAGAGTAAAGCCAAGACCGTCGATACTCGTGCGCTTAGTCGAAACCACCACTGAATAATTAGTGGGCATTCTGAAAGATGAATAAACAAGTATACGATCAAATTTGCTACAAGAATCGAATGCGGGGACAAGTGTCGTCTCATAATAGACAGAATCCCCAACAAAGAAAGGCTTAGCAGCTCTAACGTAAAAACGGTCCTTCTCAATTTCAACAGCATTGGCGTTCATGAAATCATTGATTTTATGAGCTATCTCTTCATGGTATTTAGTCAAACCGGGATCGGTGTCTAGGGGAATCTTACTCAAGTTGGCAAGAATTGTAAGACCAAGCTTATCGAATGCGTAACGTTTTAAGCACAGCAAATTCTCGTAATACTTCAACAAAAGGCGCTCTGCAGAATCTTCGCTTGGAACATAGTGCGAAACGACCTTCTGTAAATAATGATGGAACTTAGCAATAAACCGGGTCTCGCTGCTTCTGTTCATATCTTTAATAACAGCTGAACATAATTTAAAATAATCGCCTTCGATGGGCTTATTGCCGTAAGTTGCATACATTGCAATATGCTCAACAAGATGACGTAGGTAACCCACAACGTCTCTTGAAACAGCGGACCTGCCCTCAAATTCAAGTCGATCAATCGAATGCTCCACAGCGCTGTTTGCATTGCAAAGCTCTTTAAGAGGGTTTCTCATAAGCCTCGGTCCTCCATCGTAATTTTCGACCCCGCAATATGGCTTAACGGCCAAGAAATCTTTACATCGATTAAGATATCAATCCGATGTCCATCAATAATGATAGCCGCACCAAAACAACACTTCCGAGCCAAACGACGAAGCTGGGTAACGCATAATTTCTTTCGCAAATTGACAACCGTATAGCGGAACACGGCCCACGCCCCGTCATATGATTTCTAGCGACCAAACAACAAATCACCGACGAAGGGGCACGGACCACGTCTGCGAACATCGTATCAGTCGACGAGGAGTCGCTGCGCAACGACATGGAGGATCTGGTGAGGAAGACCGTCGAGGAGACG
>NZ_QSHS01000043.1:0-7678 GCF_003467795.1 Collinsella sp. AM36-4AA | reverse complement strand
AAGCACTTAATGTGCTTTCCGAGCGAGCCCAGGACCTGACCGAACGAAAAACTAATCCGCGCCGCCCGGCCGGGTCCGACGAGCCCCGTTAACGAGCCGCCAAGATGGCGTCGATGAGCGTCAGTACGCCCCCGTCGTTGTTGCTCGGAATGCGCCACTTGGCATGCGCGTTCATGTGCTCCTCGGCATTGTCCACGATAAAGCTATGCCCGACGCGCTCGAGCATGGGAATATCGTTGTAGGTGTCGCCCACGGCGGCGGCGTCGGCGATATCGATGCCCAGGTGGTCGCACAGGTGCGCGACGCCCGACCCCTTGTCGACGCCCAGGTTCATGAAGTCGATCCACTCGCGCCCGGCGTTGGTGACGTAGAGCTTGTCCGAGAACTCGGGGCTGTAGTCCTCGCGAAACGCTGGCTCGGCATCGTAGGCGGGGAAGAAGATCGAAATCTTGTTGGACTCGATATCAAGGCACTCAAAGCTATCGACGTAGTTGATCGTGTTGTAGTACACGCTGATCTCGTCGTGGTACTGATGGTCGCGGGCGAGCACATAGAACTCGTCGTAGCAGCACAAGACGGGAACGGCACGCGGGTCCTCCGAGGCACGGGCGAGCACCTGCTGATACAGCGCCACATCGATGTTGCTCTTATAGATATAGCTGCCGCGATAGATGACGCAGGCTCCGTTGTCGGGACAAAAAGCAAGGCGGTTCTTAATGCTCTCGAACATTTCCTCGAGTTTGGGGGCGGGGCGTCCGCTGGCGGGGCAGAATACAATGCCTGCGTCGGCGAGCTTGTCCAGGCGCTCATCAAGACCCTGCGGCAACACGCGCTTGTCGGTGAGCAGCGTCTTGTCCATGTCGACGGCGAGAATCTTAATGCTTCCGATATTGGTGTCCGATTCGTAAGTTTGCATAAAAGCGCGCCTTTCGTTTCGAAATTGTTTCAGACGTTATAACCATCAACCAGTAACTGAGCGTATTGTCGCAGGAACGGAGCGTATTTGCACCACGCTTCACAAAGTAATGAAAAAACTTTTCAGAAATTTGAATTTGTCGCTTGTGCTGCGGGCACTTTAGCGTAATATAGCGACCATCGAAAACGGAGACGGAAATACAACCGCTTACCGAAGAAAAGGTACCGTTTACGATATTAGAATTGCGCCCGGCGATAGGTGAAAGGAGAGGCAGATGCAGTTCGTAAAGATCATCACCACTGCAGATAATGCCATCCGACGCCAGCGCGCAATTTCCCGACGACGATAACAATCGTCTCTGTTCGTATGGGGTGAAATGCCCCAACAGAGTCATTTTGAGGTCGTTGGGTTTTAGCACGATATAAACGCATGTTTCTAGGGCATGCTGTGCTGCTTTTTGCTATTTAACCTGATATTGCACGGTTTTTTGACCTCGAAATGACTTGCAACTGACCGATGTTATAACTAGCTACCAAGGGCGAAAGGAAACAGCCATGAGCAAGGAAAAAGTCGTTCTCGCATATTCCGGTGGTCTTGATACATCCGTATGTGTCAAGTGGCTCCAGGACGAGAAGAATCTCGATGTCGTTTGCGTCTGCGGCAACGTGGGCCAGGAGGAGACCGGCTTGGATGCCAAGAAGCAGAAGGCGCTTGACCTGGGCGTTCTCGATTGCCAGGTGCTCGACCTGCGCGACGAGTTCTCCGATGAGTTCCTGACTAAGGCCATCGCCGCAAACTCCATGTACGAGAACAAGTACCCGCTGCTCTCCGCGCTGTCTCGCCCGCTGCTCGCCAAGAAGCTTGTCGAGGTCGCTCACGAGTTTGGCGCGACCTACGCCGCCCACGGCTGCACCGGCAAGGGTAACGACCAGGTTCGTTTTGAGGCTGCCGTCAAGGCCCTCGACCCCGAGCTTAAGGTTATCGCCCCGGTTCGCGAGTGGGATCTGAAGTGCCGTCCCGATGAGGTTGCCTATGCTCACGCCCACAACGTGCCGGTTCCCGAGGGCGCCAACGACAACCCCTATTCCATCGACGACAACCTGTGGGGTCGCGCCATCGAGTGCGGTCACCTGGAGGATCCCTGGAACGAGCCGCTCGACGACGCCTGGGTTATGACCAAGAACCCCGAGGACACGCCGGACACCCCGACCTACACCGAGATTGAGTTTGAGGCGGGCAAGCCCGTCGCCGTCGATGGCAAGAAGATGAAACTCTCCGAGATCGTCATCGCCCTCAACAAGATTTCGGGTGACAACGGCTTTGGCCGTCTCGACCTGGTCGAGGATCGTCTGGTGGGCCTCAAGAGTCGCGAGTGCTACGAGGTTCCTGGCGCCCTGACGCTCATCACCGCCCACAAGGCGCTCGAGGACATCTGCGTCGAGGGCGACCTGCTCAAGACCAAGATTAAGCTCGAGCAGGATTGGGCCACTGCCGTGTACAACGGCCAGTGGTACAGCCCGCTCAAAAACGCGCTCGATGCCTTTATGGCCGACACCCAGAAGTTCGTGACCGGCACCGTCCGTCTGAAGTTCTTTAAGGGCAACTGCCATGTCGTCGGCCGCAAGAGCCCGTTTAGCCTGTATGACTACGGTCTGGCTACCTACGACCGCGACACTACGTTTGACGAGAAGGCCAGCGCCGGCTTTATCGAGATCGATACGCTGTCGCTCAAGACGTGGGCTAAGGTCCAGGGCCCCAGCTCTGCTGCCGCCCAGGCCTAGCGCCTCCTTCCTTTGGTATCCGCGCGGCCCATCCGCGTGATACATAACGGGCGCATGGGGTCCCTACCTTTCGTTATGCTTGCTGACACTTCTTAACATCGGTGGCCCCTACGTTCCGCCCGCATATATGATGCCGCGTCTGCGGCTGAGTCCGAGCCCCGCCGGGGTTGTCCGGCGGGGCTCTCTCTATCAATTTGAGGGCTTTACACCTTTATATATCCGAGGAGTATCCATTATGTTCAATGCGGTTGGCGGGAGTCGAAGGGCGCCAAGTGCCAGGTGCGTCACTTCTTTGCAAATTAGCTGCATGTTCCCGTGCACGGTGGGGAATGTGTAAAACTAGCGGTTGAAAAATCGCTTTAGCGACATGGCTCATTGCTTTGGGCGCTTTTTTTGGTATTTGGAGAAAGGGGACGGTTCCATGGCTCTTTGGGGCGGTCGTTTTGAGGCGGGAGTGGCCGAGGTCACGCAGGAGTTTGGCGCGTCGCTGCCTGTCGACAAACATCTCTATAAGCAGGATATCGCCGGTTCTAAGGCGCATGCCAAGATGCTGGCGGCCCAGGGCATCATCAGTGCCGAGGACGAGCAGGCGATTGCCGAGGGCCTGACCGGAATCGAACAGGATATCGATGCCGGCAACTTCACCTTCGATATCAACGATGAGGACATTCATATGTCCATCGAGAGCGAGCTGACGCGCCGCATCGGCGAGGCCGGTAAGCGCTTGCATACCGGGCGTTCGCGCAACGACCAGGTGGCGACCGATACGCGTCTGGGCGTCAAGGCGCTGGCCAAGGAACTCATGGAGGCCAATCTTGAGCTGCGCCATGTGCTGGTGGATGCGGCCAAGAAGTACGACAAGGTGATTCTGCCGGGCTACACGCACATGCAGCATGCTCAGCCCGTGCTGCTGTCGCATCATCTGCTGGCGTATTCCTGGATGTTCGCGCGCGACTTTACACGCCTGAAGGCCGCCTTTGATGCCGCTGACAACTGCCCGCTGGGTGCCGCCGCGCTTGCCGGTACGAGCTATCCGCTCGATCGCCAGATGACGGCTGCCGAGCTTGGCTTTGCGGGTGTGATTCCCAACTCGCTCGATGCGGTTTCCGACCGTGATTTCCTGCTCGATCTGCATTACGCCGGCTCCGTCATGGCCATGCACCTGTCGCGTCTTTCCGAGGAGATCGTGCTGTGGTCGAGCTCCGAATTCGGCTTTATCACGCTTTCCGACTCGTATTCCACCGGCTCGTCTATCATGCCGCAGAAGAAGAACCCCGACTTTGCTGAGCTTATCCGCGGCAAGAGCGGTCGCGTGTACGGCAACCTGGTGCAGCTGCTCGTGACCATGAAGGGCCTGCCGCTTGCTTATAACAAGGACTTGCAGGAGGACAAGGAGGGTGCGCTCGATACCGCCCATACGCTCATGCAGTGCCTGTCGGTTATGGCCGGCATGATCTCGACCTGGACTGTCAACGAGGACGCCATGGCGCGCGAGTGCGGCGTGGGGCATCTTGCCGCCACCGATGTTGCCGATTACCTGGCTAAGCGTGGTCTGCCGTTCCGTGAGGCACATGCCGTGGTGGGCCATCTGGTCCTGATGTGTGAGAAGCACGGCTGCAATCTTGAGGACCTGCCGTTTGAGGTGTTCCAGGAGGCAAGCCCGCTCTTTGAGCGCGATATTACCGAGGCGCTCGACATCCCGTCGATCGTTGCCGCGCGCACGACCGAGGGCGGCACCGCTCCTGCCGCCGTTGCCGTGCAGTTGGGGCGCGCCGAGACGCAGCTTGCGGCCGATGAGGGCGTGTTTGGCTCGTTGACCAAGGTCGTCGAGATGGGCCACGGAGCTAATTAGCTTATTGGATGCGTCTGTCTGGTGCGTTCATCATATCTTGCCTTTACGGGTGCCTGCTACGGTGGGCGCCCGTTTTGTTATAGAGAAGGAAGGAGCTTGTCGAGAACTTCTGTAGGACCTTTGGGCAGGTTGTGAAGGGGGCACGTTCGCGGGTGGCAACCGACCGCCCGCTCTGTTCGATGTGGTTGATGAGCGGTCGGATGGTACTCTAATCGGGCTTCGAAACAGAAGTGACACATATGGAGCGCTTTAATAAATTGCAGCGTTTCAATAAACAGCTTTTTGTTTAACTGCAGCTAAAACTCTGTTACGATGCAGTCCAGGCGGGTGCCGGAATGGGACTTGGGCACGCGCGAACCTACTTGAAAGGCTACCTTATGGCTATCGAGAAGACCTTCATCATGATTAAGCCCGACGCCGTGCGCGATCGCAAGATCGGCGAGATCGTTGCTCGCATTGAGCGCAGCGGCCTTGTTATCGAGCGCATGGAGATGACCACGCTCGAGCGCGCTACCGTCGAGGAGCACTACGCCCATCTGGCCGACAAGCCCTTCTTTGGCGGTCTCTGCGACTTTATGACGAGCGGTCCGGTCGTCAAGATGGTCGTTTCCGGCCTCTCCGCTGTCTCCAAGATGCGCACCCTTATGGGCGCCACCAACCCGCTTGATGCTGCCCCCGGCACCATTCGCGGCGACTTTGCTGTCGATGTCAACGCCAACGTGATCCACGGCTCCGACTGCCTGGAGAACGCCGAGATCGAGATCAAGCGCTTTTTTGGCTAAACCAGCTTTGACTCCTTAAAGCTGTTAGCGTGTGGCTTGGGCGCCGCGGAACTTCATCCGCGGCGCCCTTTTTATTCCAGTAGACTTTTGGTAAACCCCCACAAATCTACTAAAGAGCCCCCGTCCGGATGTTTCTTCCGGGCGGGGGCTGGCGTTAGCGTCGTATGGCTTTGTGAATCTTTAGGCCTCGTCGACGATCTTAAGGCCGCGCGTGTGGTCGATCTCGTTGAGGAGGTTAACGCGACGCTCGTGACGGCCGCCCTCAAACTCGGCGTCGAGCCACTCGTCGACGATCATCTTGGCGAGCTCGGAGCCAACGACGCGGGCGCCAAAGGCGAGCACGTTGGTGTTGTTGTGCATGCGGGAGAGCTTGGCGCTGAAGGGCTCGGAGCACACGACGGCGCGTACGCCCTCGACCTTGTTGGCAGCCAGGCTGATTCCGACGCCGGTGCCGCAGATCAGGATACCCAGGTCAACGTCGCCGTTGGCAACGGCCTTGCCCACTTTGTAACCGGCGATGGGGTAGTCGAAGCTCTCGGAGGTGTCGGTGCCAAAGTTCACGACCTCGCAGCCGCGCTCCTTCAGGTGCTCGGAAATGATGTTCTTGAGCTCGACGGCGGCGTGGTCGTTACCGATACCGATCTTCATGGATGGTTCCTCTCTGGTCTGTGCGGCGCAAATGCTAAAGGTGTTTACCGCGTTCGACTGCATGATAGCGCGACTTTTGTGTAAACGCTCGGGCGTTTTTTGATCAAACGCTTTAGCAGGCAACAAGACCCGCTTTTCATGAATGAATGCCGCCAGTTTGTGCTTGAGCGCCGTCCGCCGGAACCATGGTTGCGGTTTTTGATGCATTGTTATCAAATAAAGGAGCCAACTTTTTTGAGAGTCCAGCCCGTTATGCAAGCAGGAGATACCTATGCCTACCGATTCCATCCGTGATGCCGCGTTTTGCGATGTTTTGAACCGCGAGCTTGTCTGTGCGCTCGGCTGCACCGAGCCTATTGCCGTTGCCTATGCAGCGGCGTTGGCGAGCCAGACGCTCGGTTGCGAACCCGATCATATGGACGTTGCCTGCTCGGGCAACATCATTAAGAACGTTAAGAGCGTGACCGTGCCCAACTCGGGCGGTATGCACGGTATCGAGGCTGCGGCCGTGCTGGGTGCCGTGGGCGGTGACGCCAAGAGCGCGCTCGAGGTGCTCGAGAGTGTTGACGATGCAGACCGCGCTCGCGTGACCGAGCTGCTCGCCGACGCTGACTACTGCGACGTGTCGCTTGTCGAGGGTGTGCCTAACCTCTATATCAAGGTAACTGCCACTGCCGGGGGCCATACCGCGGTCGTCGAGATCACCGACCACCACACCAATGTTACGTGCCATACGCTCGACGGTATTCCGGTGTGTGGCAAGTCGGCGGGGGAGTGTGCCGCCTGCGCCGAGCGCGTCGTGGCCGAGCGTGCCGCCGATAAGGCCGACACGCCCATGTCGATCGAATCCATCATCGACTTTATCGAGGACGGCGACATCGAGGGTGCTCGCGCCGCCGTTGAACGTCAGATTGAGCTGAACGGCGCAATAAGCGCCGAGGGCCTGGCGCACGCTTGGGGCGCCGAGGTAGGCCGTACGCTGCTGGGCGCTCGTGCCGACGACGTCGCCTGCCGTGCCCGTGCCCGTGCGGCCGCCGGGTCCGATGCCCGCATGAACGGCTGTGCGCTGCCGGTCGCCATTGTGTGCGGCTCGGGCAACCAGGGCATCACCTGTGCGCTGCCCGTTATGGAGTATGCCGACTACCTGCGTTGCGACAACGAGCGCCTGGTGCGCGCCGTGATGCTGTCCGACCTTATCGCCGTGCATATCAAGAGCTATATTGGTGCGCTCTCGGCGTTTTGCGGCGCTATTTGCGCCGCGTGCGGTGCCGGTGCCGCGATTACCTGGCTGTGTGGCGGCACGCGCGAACAGATTGGTGCGACGGTCTCGAACACGCTCGGCAACGTGGGCGGTATCGTGTGCGACGGCGCCAAGGCGAGCTGTGCCGCCAAGATTTCCGCTGCCGTCGATGCGGCGATTCTGGGCCACGATATGGCCATGCAGGGCCGCGGCTTCCGCGCCGGCGAGGGTCTGATCCAGGATACCGTCGAGGAGACGATCGCGAGCATGGGCTATGTGGGCCGTGTGGGCATGAAGGATACCGATGTCGAGATTCTCAACATCATGATCGGCAAGACCATCGTCGACTGCTAGGGGCTCTGGGGCACTGCATCTTGTTGTTGAAACTATCGCGCTTGTGGCTGTAAAGCACCTGTCTGCATTGCGGACAGCGAGGATCTCGCGGTATGTCACCAGGTC
>NZ_QSHS01000042.1:0-8638 GCF_003467795.1 Collinsella sp. AM36-4AA | reverse complement strand
GCTGTTGCGTTGAGATTGAAAATCAACCCAACTCTGATAGGTAAGAGTATTCGATAAAAGACACAGCTCATTCACACCTTTATGCATTTTCAACGCGTGCATAATCTGCAGGCAGACCGGCATCTTTGAGTGACTCCATACAAGCTGTAGTCAATTTTGTGCATATGCAATTTCGATTGGCTTTACCCTGCGACAGTGCCCCTCGCTTGTGATAGAGTGCTACAAACTCTGGCTTTTGCCCTACGAGTGACCAAGAGCTCGGGGGCTTTAACACAAGGAGGATCTATGCCCGAGAAGATTGAAGAGCTGGTACGCGCTGCGCTTGCTGCGGCCCAGGAGGCCGGCGACCTTTCCGCATTTGAACTTGACGATTGCGCTATCGAGCGACCGGCTGACACTTCTCATGGCGAGTGGACCTCTACCATGGCCCTGAAGTCCGCCAAGCTGGCCCACTGCGCCCCGCGCAAGATCGCCGAGGCCATCGTTGCCCATATGCCCGAGGACCCCGCGATCGAGAAGGTCGAGATCGCAGGCCCCGGCTTCATCAACTTCTACCTCTCCGTTGCCGTCAAGAATGCCATCTTTGGCGAGGCTCGCGAGAAGGGCATGGACTTCGCTAAGTCCAACGTCGGTGGTGGCCTGAAGACCCAGGTCGAGTTCGTTTCCGCCAACCCCGTCGGCCCCATGCACATCGGCCACGGCCGCTGGGCCGCTCTGGGCGACTCCCTTTGCCGCGTCATGGACCACGCCGGTTACGACATCCAGCGTGAGTTCTACATCAATGACCACGGCTCTCAGATGAACACCTTCGGCAACTCCATCAGCACGCGCTATATGCAGCTTGCCGACATCATCGCCAAGCAGGGCGTTGGTATCGACGAGGCTCACAAGCTGCTGATCGCCGACCGCGACGCCTTTGTTGCCGACGAGAACGACGAGCACCCCGAGACCCATCCGTATCAGGACAACTTTGCCGAGACCTTGGGCAAGGACTCTTACGGCGGCGACTACATCATCGACGAGGCCGCCGAGTTCTGGCGCACCGACGGCGACAAGTGGGTCGACGCCGATCCGCAGGAGCGCATGGAGAGCTTCCGCGAGCGCGGCTATGTAAAGATGGTCGATAACATGCGCGACCTCTGCCACGCCGTCAACTGCGACTTCGACCGTTGGTACTCCGAGCGCTCGCTGTACGTGAAGGACACCGAGGGCGAGACCGCCGGCACCTCCGCCGTCGACCGCGCTTTTGAGAAGCTCGACAAGATGGGCTACCTCTACACCAAGGACGGCGCCCTGTGGTTCCGCTCCACCGATCTGGGCGACGACAAGGACCGCGTCCTGATCAAGTCCGACGGCGAGTACACCTACTTCGCCTCCGACGTCGCCTATCACTGGGATAAGTTCCAGCGCGTCGATCACGTCATCGACATCTGGGGCGCCGACCACCACGGTTACATCGAGCGCGTCCGCTGCGTCTGCGACGCTCTGGGTTACCCCGGCAAGTTCGAGGTTCTACTGGGCCAGCTCGTCAACCTGCTGCGTAACGGCAAGCCCGTCCGTATGTCCAAGCGCAAGGGCACCATGGTGACCCTGCAGGAGCTCGTCGACGAGGTCGGCTCCGATGCCGCTCGCTACACGCTCATCTCCAAGAGCTCCAACCAGATGGTCGACTTCGACATTGAGGCCGTTAAGAAGCGCGACAACTCCAACCCGGTCTATTACGTGCAGTACGCTCACGCTCGCGTCTGCTCCATCCTGCGCCGTGCCGCTGACGTAACGCCTGAGCAGGCCGACGAGATGGGCATGAAGGCCGTTGCCGCCAAGGCCATCGGTGAGAACGTCGATTACTCGCTGCTGACCGACCCGACCGAGCTCGCCCTTTCGCGCAAGCTCAATGAGCTTACCGACCTGATCGCCAGCTGCGCTCGCGATCGCGCCCCGTTCCGTCTGACGCACTTTGCCGAGGAGCTCGCCGGTGACTTCCACAGCTTCTACGCTGCCTGCCAGGTGCTGCCGAGCGAGGGCCGTCCCGTCGACCCCGAACTTTCGCGTGCCCGTCTGGCCGCTTGCGATGCCGTCCGCGTGACGCTCGCCCTGGTGCTCACCCTCGTTGGCGTTTCCGCGCCCGAGCAGATGTAACCTGCGGGTCATTTGACCGTGTAGGTTTGGTTTAACTGAGCCCTATAAGCCCGATCTCCCATGGAGGTCGGGCTTTTTTCGCAAATGCCGACGTATTGACGAATTTGGAACTGCTGGAAATACGAAACTATGCCGGTTTACTACGATGAATTGGGAATTTCCAACCACGCCGGCTTTTCGCAAAAAAGCGCAAGGCATCTACCTGCGGTTTTAGTTCAACATGTTTCGGAGTGGTCGCGGTTGATCGATTCGTCGTAGTAAACCGCCATAGTTTTGGCGGAGGCAGTCTGATTTGTGGGTGGTAGACCAAAGAGTGTCCCTTTTGACTAGTCGTTTAAGAACGCCCCCAATGACTAAGTTGCAGGTGGCGGCGGTTGTGTTACACTAACGCTGCGTAGTTGACGCAATCATCTCGATACAGATCAATGATGTCCGTCGTTTTGAACGGAACTAGACTGTTTAGCCGCCCTGAAGGTTTATGCAGGGAGCATGTGATCACAGGGCTTGAAAAGAAAGTTGAGCAAACACTGTGTCTGATCAACAGCAAGAAAACGAAATAACGACGACGCAAGCCGCTCCCGCTGCACCGGTTGCGTCGGACCAGGTCGCGGCGCCCGCGCAAGCCTCGGCTCCCGAGACGCCTAAGGCTGCTTCGACGCCTGCGCCTGCAACTGGTGAGGAGGCTGCTCCGGCAAAGCCCAAGCTCGCGCGCCGCACGGCCAAGCCTGCCGCTGACGGCGAGGAGGTCACCAAGCCCAAGCGCCGTACCACGCGCACGACGCGCGCCAAGCGCACCGTTGCAGCTGACTCCTCGGCGCCAATTTCCGATGAGCTCGCGCAGGCACGTGCGTTGGCGCAGATTAGCGAGGCTCAGGTGGTGCGCGCCCGCCGTCGTGCTGCCGAGCGCGAGGCCGCGGCTCTGACCGAGCTTGCAGCTCCGTCTGTGCCCGAGACGCCTGCCGCCATCGAGACCCCTGCCGCCGACCTGCCGACCGAGAAGCCGACACCGCGCACACGCCGCCGCACGGCTGCTAAGGCCGAGCAAGTTGCGGAACAGGTAGCCCCCGAGCTCACTGAGGCTTCGGTCCGTTCCGCGGCAGGGGAGGGCACATTGCCTGTTGAGCCCGCTGCGCCTGTCGAGGCCAACGAAGTTCCCGTTGTCGATCCGGCTTTGCGCCCGCACCGTCGCGGTCGCAAGCCCAAGGCCTTTGTCGAGGCAGAGAAGGCCGCAGCAGCAGCCGCCGCCGCTCGGGATGCTGCGGCGACCGCCGAGTCTGCAACCGCTGCCGATGCACCCGTCCAGGATGCTACGACTTCCGAGGCCGCTCCCGCCGATGCCGAGCCCGCCGACGTCCGTCCCGGTCGCAGCCGTCGTACTGCTGCTAAGCGCACGTCAAAGGCCAAGGCTGCCAAGAAGGGTGCGTCCGAGGATTCTGCCGAGACGACCGCCGATGCGTCGACTGATGTCGCCAAGGCCCAGGACGTCGAACAGCCTGCGTCCGAGAAGCCCAAGCGCGGTCGTAAGAAGTCCGTTAAGGCCAAGGCGTCCGAGCAGCAGGATGTCGAAGCGCAGGTTGATTCTGGCGCCGAGGCCAATGACGCCGCCGCGGCCAATGTTGGCACCGCCGCAACCGATGGTGCCGCCCCCGCTGAGGGCGAAGACGGCACTCGTCCCAACCGTCGCCAGCACAAGCGCAACGACGAGCGCAACGAGCGTAAGGACGACCGCAACAACGACCGTCGCAACCGCCAGCGCGATCGCAAACAGCGCAACAAGGAGCGTAATGCCGCTCCCACCGAGCCCACGCTTTCGCGCGAGGAACTCGCGGCCATGAAGGTCGCTGAGCTGCGCGAGAAGGCTAAGGAGTTCGAGATCGAGACGACCGGCAAGAAGAAGGCCGAGCTCGTCGAGGAAATCTACGTCACCGCTGCGAAGGCCGAGGGCTTCCGCGACATCAAGGGCATTCTGCAGATTCGCCCGGACAGCTCCGGCATCATCCACGCCCATGGCTACATGAAGTCCAACGACGACGCCTTCGTGCCCGCCTACCTCATCCGCTCCGCGCGCCTGCGCACGGGCGACGTCATCGAGGGCTCGCTGCGTCCTTCGCGCGGCGGCGACAAGCGCGCCGGCCTCGCCAAAATCACGACCGTCAACGGTCTGGACCCCGAGCAGATTCGCAACCGTCCCAAGTTCGGCGACCTCACCCCGGTCTATCCCAACGAGCCGCTGCGCATGGAGCACGGCAAGGACTCTATTACCGGCCGCGCCATCGACATCGTGTCACCGATCGGCAAGGGCCAGCGCGGCCTGATCGTGTCCCCGCCCAAGGCCGGCAAGACCACGATCCTCAAGAAGATCTGCCAGTCTATCTCGATTAACAACCCCGAGGTGCACCTCATCTGCCTGCTCGTCGACGAGCGCCCCGAAGAGGTCACCGATATGCAGCGTTCCATCAAGGGCGAGGTTGTGGCGTCGACCTTCGATATGCCTGCCGACAACCACACCCGCGTGGCAGAGCTCGTCATCGAGCGCGCCAAGCGCATCGTAGAGCTGGGTGGCGACGTCGTGGTGGTGCTCGACTCCATCACGCGCCTCGCCCGCGCCTACAACTTGGCGGCGCCCGCCTCGGGCCGCATCCTTTCGGGCGGCGTCGATTCGGCGGCCCTATATCCGCCCAAGCGCTTCCTGGGTGCAGCCCGCAATATCGAGAACGGTGGCTCGCTTACCATCCTGGCCTCTGCCCTCATCGACACCGGTTCCAAGATGGACGAAGTCATCTTTGAGGAGTTCAAGGGCACCGGCAACATGGAGCTTAAGCTCGACCGCGACCTGGCCGACCGCCGCATCTTCCCGGCTATCGACCCCGTTGCCTCCGGTACGCGTAACGAGGACCTGTTGGTCGACGAGCAGATGCGTCCGTTTGTCTTTGGTCTGCGTCGCATTCTTGCCGGCATGAACAACACCGAGCGCGCAGCCGCATCGTTTATCAAGGGTCTTAAGGGCACCAACACCAACCAGGAGTTCCTGGTGCGTTCGGCCAAAAAACACAGCGACTACGAGCAGACGTTCTAGGTTGTCATCCACGCGCAGCGATAGTCATCAATGCGATAAAGGGTCGGGGCTTTGAGCCTCGGCCCTTTTCTATAGCGCCGCTCCGCGCTTATTTTTGACCGTAAGACCGACGAGCAGCAGGTTTCCCGTTTCAATCCGACATCGTCACTTGCAATCGACAGGACGGTTTCGCATAATAACTTTTAAGCTTCGCGACGGAAAACGCAGATGAAACGAACCATATACCGTTGCTTTGGGGCATAGCCCCGCTTCATCTTCTCTCGCGCAGCCAACTGAATGATGCGATTTGGGTGCTGGAAGATGGGGAGAGCTCATGGCTTCTTCTGATGCAACACAACGAGCAGTCCTTGCCGGACTTTCGTGCGGGATCGGCCTTGCCGCTCCCGTGGTTATGTATGCCGCGACGCTGCCGTTTTCGTCGGTGAACGAGACGGTCGTGGCGGGTGCAGTTCCCTTCGCCGTGGGCGCGGTGGCGGGCGTGGGTATCTATGCCGCCTCGCTGGGTATCTCCGAGTATCGTGCGCAGCGTGAAGAGCGTCTGTTCCAGCCCGATGCCATGGGCGGTGCCGCCAATCTCAATCAGCATCAAAGCGAGTTCAAGACCGCCTCGATTCCAGCTCAGCAGCAGGATGCGATTCCGTACGCTGCGGCTTCTGCTTCTCAGGCTCAGTCGGAGCAGTCTACCTCGGCATTCCTTTCCGGCCTGACTGGTGCGTTCCAGCGCCGTCATGCCGATGATGGTGTCCCTACCATCGCTCGAGCCGCAGATGCTATGGACGAGGCCGAGGCTTGGTCCATGATCGACAGCATGCTCGACGACGATTCGCCGGTGAGCTGCGACCCTGCACGCTCGCGCGACGTCTATCAAGTCGCCATCGACGAGCTCACCAACGGCGGGCAGACCGGCTCCTTCAATCGCGATGATATCGCCGCCGCGGCACGCGCCGTGTCGGGCTCCCAGGCCGCCCCTGCGGGCAGCACGGCGGCTTTCGTGGCACTCGTTGCCAATGCGGCGGTCAATAACGCCTACAGCGCTACCTCGGCGGTCGCGAACGCTTCTGCCGATAATTCGTACGTTGATGAAGCCATGACCGCGGACGAGGAGGCTGTTGCCGCCCGCCGTGCCGCCGAAAGCTCGCTTTGGGGCGCTCCTGCCCAGCAGCAGGCGGCTGAGGCTGCGCCGTACAATGCAAACCTCGCCAGCATGCCTATCATCTCCGGTGCCGCGGGCATCGATCTCGATGACCTCGATGAGCCTGCAGCCATCACCGCATCGATTGATGCCCAAGATCGCATCGACACCGGCGACCTTCCGGACGCCTCGCTCGAGGTTGATGTCCCCATGGCCGATTACTCGGGCCACGAGGGTATGTGGGCCGCCGCCACCGCGATTCTGGATGAGATTGACGAGCCTGCTCCTGTTTCAGCCCCCGCTCCCGTCGCTGCCCCTCAGCCTGCTGCCCCCGCCTATGTCGGCCGTCACAGCGCTGTGTTCCCCGAGGATACTGCCCGTATCTCGCGTGAGAGCATCGAGCGGGCCGAGGCTATTGCCGCCGGCATTATGGAAAATCGTCGTCACGAGCGCGTCAATCAGATCCTCGAGGAAGAGATCGAGCGTCTTCAGTCCTCTACCGCCAAGCTTACGGGCCGTGCTTATCTGAGCGTTATCGAGGGCGGTACCGCCAGCTTCGCGCCGCTCCGTGCGGAGGCATAACTTCTGCATGGTTAAGATCAATCGAAAATGGGCGGTCGTAACCTGCCTGATGGCGCTCTTGATCTGGGGCAATTCGCTGGTTCCCGGCTCGGGGTCGGGCTCACTGAGCCTAACGGTCATGGAAGCTATCCGCGGTTTCCTGCACGGCGTGGGACTTCCATATGAATGGGTGACCAACTTTGTTGTTCGTAAGTGCGCGCATTTTACCGAGTATTTGGTGCTCGGCATCCTGGCAACGCACGCCTTTGATTTTGAGGGCCGACGCACCTTTGACGTGCTGCTGCCCACGGCAGTGTTCCTGCTGCTGATTCCCTCGATCGACGAGACGATTCAGCTCTTTGTGCCGGGACGCGCCGGCATGATCACCGATGTGATGATCGACTGCTGTGGAGCGGCAACGGGCGTTGTGCTCCGATATCTCTTACGGTCGCTGATGTGCGCCAAAAAGGCCGCCTAAGGACGCATTGTTTGGTCCTAGGCGGCCTTTTTTATTGGAGGGCTTATATGAGGTGTGGCGGCGTCGTTCCATAGGTCGGATTTGCCGGGTGCGCCACGCCCTGTAGGTGCGTCTGTTACTGAAGCGCCTGTGCGCCTAGGGCCAGGCAGCCCATGATGCCCTGCTTGCCCTCGAGGCTGTTGTTGACGATGTAGGTATCGATGTCGTTGACCTCGGGCGTGACGATATAGCCGTTGAGCATCTCGGCGCACTTCTTGCGCGCGAGCGGCACGATGGGGGTGTGGTCGGCCACGCCGCCGCCGATGACGATCTTCTGCGGCGCATAGCACAGGATGAAGGTCATGAGCGCCTGCGCCAGATAGCCGGCGAGCAGATCCATGGCCTCCGGGTCATCGGCCATGTCTCCGGCGCTCTTGCCATCCCAGCGCCTTTTAACGCCGGGGCCGGCGATGAGGCCCTCGAGGCAGTTGTCGTGGAAGGGGCAGGCGCTGTGCGCGCCAATGGTGTCGCGCGGGTCGCGCGTGACCAGGATGTGACCGGCCTCGGGATGCATCATGCCGTGCACGAGCTTACCGCCCGAGAGCACGCCAGCGCCCACGCCGGTACCGATGGTCAGATACACCACGTCAGTGAGGCCCTGGGCGCAACCAAAGGTGACCTCGCCCAGGCAGGCGACGTTGACGTCGGTGTCGTAGCCGCAGGGAATATTGAGCTCGTTTTGGATGGTGCCCAGCAGGTCAAAGTAGCGCCATGCCGTTTTGGGCGTCTCCAGGATCTTGCCGTATTGGGACGAGGCAGGGTTGACTGCGGTGGGGCCAAAGGCGCCGATGCCCAGCGCGGCGATGTCCTTGTCGGCAAACCATGCGTTGACGGCCTCAACGGTCTCCTGCGGGGTCGTGGTCGCAATCTGCTCGCGTTCCAGGACCGTGCCGTCTGCATAGCCCGTGGCGCAGACCATCTTGGTGCCGCCGGCCTCGAGCGCTCCGATAAGCTGCTGCTCTGCCATAGTATTCCTCTCTGGACGAGTTGCTCCGTGACTAAAGTATAGCGCTCTAAAAAATAAATGAGGTCGCTATAAAAAGAAACCTCATGGCCCAACGGGTTCACGAGGTTTCTTTAGTGCCTTTAGTTACTGACCGTCCTTACCCGCGCGGGTTGATTTTATCACGTAGCGACTTGAGGTTCTCAAGCGCCGCGTTAAGCGTCTCGTCTCGCTTGGCAAAGCCTTGATTCTCATCTTCATTGCAACAGA
>NZ_QSHS01000041.1:0-9520 GCF_003467795.1 Collinsella sp. AM36-4AA | reverse complement strand
GCTGTTGCGTTGAGATTGAAAATCAACCTAATTTTGTCTCTCATCTCTCACTCATCTCTAAGCTGAGAGATAAATGAGAGACGAGAGATAATTACGAGAGATAGCTGAGAGATAGACAGACGGACTGTCGGGGGCATGCATCGCTGTCAGATTAATGCCGCGCGCGGAGCAGCTGCGCGTTCACCCGCGCCTCACATCCCGCCATTTCACGTACCGCACATCGAAACCTGCGGCAAAGCAGGTACAATAGCCCAATGTGCATCGCGCACGACGATGATATCGGCGCCCGCGACTGGGGGAGACAACATGGCAGAGCAACAGATAACGCCGGGGACCAAGCTTCAGGTGGCATTCGACGTGCCCATGGGCCAAAAAACCGACTTCAACATGCTCGCCACGTACAAAGAGAACCTGGACGACGCGTACTTTCTTATGAGCGCGCCCATGCTCGCCGGCAAGCCGCTGCTCATGGACGAAAACCAAAAGCTGCTGCTGCAATACAAAGTGGGCGAGGAAACGTTCGTGCTCGCCGGCTACCCCGAGTCAGTCGAGAAAAAGGGCATCCGCACCTACTGGAAAATGCGCAAAGTCGCCGAGCAGCGCACCTTTGTCAAGCGCCGCGACGAGCGTTTTAAGGTCGCCATGCGCCTGACCTACCAGCGCGACAACGAGCCGACCCCCGAGCCCGAGGACGCCATGACCATCGACGTCTCGGCCGGCGGCCTGGCCGTCTACCTCAACGATTATCCCGATGTGGGCGAGGCCCTGGCCGTGCAAATGCCCACGATCCGCCTGCAGGGCGAGCGCCACGAGCTGCCCGAGCAGCTGGGCATCGTGTGTTGGGTGCGCCGCGCGCCCAAGGGCAGCCTGTACCGCAACGTCTGCGGCCTGCAGTTCCGCTACGCCGACGACATGGAGCGCGAGCTCGTCAAAGAATATGTCGGCTACATCCGCACCAAATATAAGATCTGATCGCCATGGCTCTGTTCAAGCGTAACGACAACAAAGATCAAGCTGCCGAGGATTTGGCCGAGGGTCAGCCCGAGGACACCCCCAGCACCGATCCCGCCCCCCGCAAGCGCTTCGGCAAGTCCAAGCCCAAACGCAAGCCCAACCGCAACCTGCGCGGCGTGGTGCGCATCGAGGAACTGGAGCAGGCGCTGGCCGACCAAGACCTCGACGACATCGACCCCGACGCGGTCGTGTCCATGTACATGCCCAAGCGCCGCATGGAGCGCATCGGCACGGCGCTGCTGCGCATGGACAAGCTGCAAAAGGCCCTCGTGGTGCTGGCACTTGCCTTTGGCGTGCTGTTCGCCCTGTCGTTTATGCAGGAAAACATGGGCAACTTCACCATCAACCTCAACCGCCTGGAGCTGTTCCGCCGCGGCGTGGCCATTGCCGACAACGGCGACTTTAACAACGCCACCGCGCGTCTGGCGGCCGACGCCGTGGACAACGGCACTAATATCGCTGCCGACGACCTGCCCGACAACCTGGATAGCGTCGACGGCAGCCACAACGGCAAGAACTATGTGGCGTACACCTTCTATATCCGCAACGCCGGCAAGACCGATTTGGGCTACAGCGCCAAACTCAAGGTGGTCAGCGCCAGCAAGGGCGTGGAGAAGGCGGCGCGCGTGCGGGTGTATCGCAACGGCAAGCCCACCACCTACGCGGCTGCCGCGGCCGACGGCAATCCCGAGCCCAACACCGAGCCGTTTGCGTCCAAAGACGTGGTGACGACCATTAGCCACGCGAACTTCCGCGTGGGCGACGTGGACAAGTACACCGTGGTCATTTGGCTGGACGGCGACGACCCGGAGTGCGTGGACAAGATCATCGGCGGCGCGGTGGAGTTTGGCTTTGACTTTGATTCGTCCGAGACCGACGATTCGAGCCTGTTCGTTAAGTTCGTGCAGGATATTGCCGACACCCTGACTGGCAACGACCCCATTAGCGCGAGCGGCAACGAGGCGCCCGATTACTACAAGGAATACAACGTGACGTGGAGCAACCGCCGCAACCAAAAGAACTCGCCCGCAGGGGACGGGGACAAGTAGGACGAACGAGCGCCGGGCTGGGATTGATGTTCCGGCCCGGCGCTTTTGTTATGCGGAGGCGTTGTCTGCGGAGGTAGCGCCGTTGCCGGCGGCGCCGTCCAGCAAGAACAACCGCAGCGCGAACTTGATCGCGTAGCCTGGCTTGACCTGGGCCGTGTCACCCATGCGCTCGTCCAGGTCACTACAGTAGGCGTAGAGGTCGCGGATGAGGTCCGCGCCCGAGAGCGTGAACATGTAGCCCGCGTCCGAAAGCGCGTTGGGTGCTGCGGGCAGCCCCGCAGCCGCACAAAAGCTTGCAAGGTCGGGGCCCATGACGGCCTCGTAGTCAATCGCGGCGCCACGGTCCCGTGCGGCCTGCTCTTGCTTGCGGGTGTACGACAATGCCGTCGCCAGCACAAAGCTGGGCGTGGGCGCATTGACGTCGTCGGTGGTGGCGACGAGCTTACCGGCCGCTTGCGTGACCAGCCAGGCGACTTCGCGCTGACAACGAACGGCCTTGCGCGTCACCGGCTTAATCGATCCGGTGGAAACGCTTCCCTTGGGTTGATTGGCGGCAGGCATGGGCCCTCCCAACAAATAGCCCGTTTAGCAGGCAAAAATGACACGTGCCACACCAGTATAGCGAGTGGGAAAGGGCTAGGGCGAAGCTCGGCGGAGGGTGAATGTATGCGATGGCGCGGCACTGCGGCCGCAAGGCTTAAGAGGGACTTATGACTGTACGGGAGAGAGATCAAATAAGGTAAACGATGTTCACACAGCACCACATATAGCCCGAGGTAGACCTATGAATCTGCCGGAATGTAGGCTGCCGAAAACTCATAAGGAAATCGTAAGAATTATGGTATTCTCAATTTCATGTCTAAAGGATGGGCAAGCAACATCCAACACGAAAGCGCGGGCTCCCCTTCCGGGCTTCTCGAGGGTCATCTGGGACGAATGGGGAAAGAAAGGGGTCCGTATGGATACCAAGGCATTAAAGAAGCAGATGGGCGCCGCCATCGCCATGGTGCTGGTAGCAGCCGTAGCCCTCGGCTCCGCCACCTTCGCATGGTTTGTGAGCAACAACTCGGTTAAGGCGACGACGAGCAGCATTAGCGCTCAGTCGAACGCTGCCTACATGACGATTGCGAAAGGCACCACTGGCGCAAAAGACGCTAACGAAAGTGCTGTCGAGACGGATGTGAAAGACACGCCCCTTTTCCCTGCGACTTTCGGCGAGCAGGCGGATTCGGATGGCAATGCACATCCTGGTCTGTTTTATACGGGAAACGGCACGACGACCACCGATGGTAAGCTGAAGGATGCCCTGGAGAAGGTTGGCGCGAATGGCACCCCTGCGGAAGCTGCAGAAAAAGGTTATGCCGTTCATGTTCCCTTCAATGTGAGCACTAAGGGCCAGAAGATGAAAGACCTGAAGGTCGCTGGCATTACCAACGGGAAGTATGATGCCAAGGATGAGGCCAATAATGGCTCTGCCCTGGCTAAGGCCTTGCGTGTTTTGGTTGTTGACGGCACCGATTCTAGCAAATGGGTTGTGTACGGCCAAGAGGCTGATTCCACTAAGTACGTAGTTAAGCTTAGTTCTGAGACTGGTAACGCGGTACCGAATTTTGGCGAGGTCTTGCCTGGCCAGGATCACGTTGTAAACGTTTATCTTTATTATGAGGGATCGGACCAGGCCGTCTACACCAATAATCTTGCGAATCTGACCAAGACCAATAAGGTCACCGTTGAGTTCGCTGCTACTCCCAACGGAAACAACTAACCAAGCGGGATGGCATATCTGCTGACTTTGGGGCGGGGTCTTTCGGCTCCGCCCTTTTTTGAAAAGAGGGTAGGTGAAAGATGAATATATGCGGAATGAAAAAACAACTCAGGATTGCAGCCATTTCGGTTGTAATGGCTGCTGTTGCACTCGGATCGGCTACGTATGCGTGGTTTGTCACCAACTCTACGGTTAAAGCAACTACAGGTAGTATTAGCGCTCAGACAAACGGAATGGTTCTCCAGATTGTCTCCGGAGATATGCCCAATCATGAGGACAACCGCGAAGCGCTGACGACGGCATCTGCTGTTGGAAATCAAATCAGCCCCTCTTCAACGGATAACGCGAAGTCATGGTTTGTGCCCGCCACCTGGAGCAATACGATGGTCAGCTCTTATAAAGAAGCCAGTACCAATGAAAAGGGTCTCTACAGTCAAGGTGGCAACTCGTATTACGCATTTGCGGTGGGAAACTACACCGTCTATACGGTTAAGGAAACCGGACGTGCCGATGTCTATTTGAATCCTGACAACCCCTTAGTTGTTACGCCTTCAGCGGGGGCTTCGGAAAACTGGTTCAATAAGATTAAGGGATCCTTGAGGGTCGGTATTGTTGTCGACGATGACCTTAAGTTCGTCTATGCTCCGACTCAGCCATCTTCTACCGAAACTGGCAACGATGTTAATGCCACCATGGGCTGGAGCTGCGTTGCTTCGGCGGGGGATACGACCCAAGTAGCAAGTTACATGCACTTGTATGCCGACAATCTTGTTGACCAGCAGAATGGTAACTGGGCAGCCGCAAAAAACGGCACTCTATATGATAAGCCGGCTGGGCAAAACGGTAAGGCCATCGACACGAATGTTGGCTATAACGGCACTCATATAAAGGTCGTCATCTGGATGGAGGGCACGGATTCAGATTGTGTAAATGTGTCCGATTTGGATGATGCCCAGAAAGCAAATCCAACGTTTAATGTCACGCTCAATTTGGTTGGCGTAGCGACTGAATAGTCGGTCAAAATAATCGCAGCAGTGTAATTAAAGACGAGGGCCAGTTCAATCAAGAACTGGCCCTCGTTTGTTTATGCCAAAAGCGCTTTGGCTACAGCCCGTACACTTCAACCATGGCTTCGCCGATGCGATGGGGGACACCCGTGACCAGGGCATTGCCCATGCAGAAGGCTCGATGGCCATCGGTCATGCCGGTGTCGGTCCAGCCCTTCGGGAATCCCTGGAGCTGGTCGAGTTCGTCGGGAACAAGACGACGGAAACGACCGTCGGGGCACTCGATGACATGCTTAAAGCGGCTGGCTCCCGTGCCGCCTTCGCCCGTGAGAATCGTACGGCTTGGTTTGTCGATAGCATCCGGGAAGCTCATGGCACCCTCTGAATACGTATACGTAAAGCCGGTTTTCTTATTGGTGCGCTCTTCGCGTTTGCTGCCCTTGAGGTAGCGCCAGTCGGGAAGCTTTTCGTCAGAGATGTAGAACTGTTCCGGAACATTCGCCTCGTCAACAAGCACATCGCCAAGTACGCGGCGCTCGCCGTGATAGTCCTCGGCGAAGTCGCAGGTCAGAACGTGGCAGTCCTGCATGACGCCGGCATTCTTAAACTGAGAGGTCTTTTGACCAACGCCAAAGCGAGTCGAGTTCTCGTAAGGATCGGGCAGGACATCGAGTTCCGCAATTTCGTCAGGGTAGATGGCGGGGAAGGCCTTCGCCATAACGCCGTTGTGCATGCGGTCAACAAGGTCGACCTTGCCAGCGTTCTTCTCGCAGAAGATGTAAACGCGTTTGCGGCGCTGGGGGAAACCGTATTCTGCTGAGTTGACCACGCGCCATTCGACGGTGTAATCGAGGTCGGCAAGGCAGCTCAAGATGATGGCGAAGTCTCGACCGCGCTGGGATGCGGGCGACTTGAGCAGGCGATCAACATTCTCAAAGAGCCCGAAGCGGGGCTTCTTCATCTCGAGGAAGTGATAGATATCCCACCAAAGGACACCCTTCTTGCCTTCGATGCCATGTGCCTGATTGAGCGGACGTGCGACGGAGTAATCCTGGCAAGGGAAGCCGCCGACGACCATGTCAACGTCGGGGATTTCAATCTCGCTGGCTTCAGCCTGCTCCAAGACTTTATTAATATCTTCGTTGACTACGGAATCCTCGCCAAAGCGGTCCATATAGCAACGTGCCGCGAACTGACGAGCCTTTGTTCCGGGCGGTTCCCACTGGTTGGCCCAAATGGTGCGAAAGGGTCCGGCGGGCTTCATGTAGAAATCCGGATAACGGGGGTCGGCATAGCCTTCGAGGCCTAAACGGAATCCGCCGACACCGGCAAACAGCTCGGCAATCTTGACCTCTGACATGCTATTCCAATCGATATAACGAACGTTTATAAACCAAACTACGATAACCGATCTGGCAAAAAAGATCAACCCTTAATTTTAGCACTCTCAGATAACGTTCATTATTGCAGTATGGCGCACGTCATGGGCTACCATGGGGCTAACTGCGATTTTCGGAGGTATCCTATGTCCAAGAAGCACCTCGATTTCAAGCGCATGCTTGACGATACCGATTTTTCTGACCCCTCAAGCATTGAGCGATATGCTGCCAATCTCGACGGGATGACGTTTCGCGATATTCTCGAGCTTGGCATTGCGCCGGAGGGGGAGAGCGCGCCCAAGGACTTTGGGTCCAAGAAGTACAAGGGTGGCATGGGAACCCTGATCGAGGAGCGTTACTTTGGCTATAAGGCCAACAGCGATGATCGGCCAGATTTTCCGGAGGCAGGCGTTGAGCTCAAGGCGACGTGCTTCGACGTGCTCAAGAACGGTCGCAAATCTGCCGGCGAACGCCTCGTTTTGACGATGATTCCTTACGATCGTCCGGTGACGCTCGATTACGACAGTTCACATCTTAAGACCAAACTCAGCAATATTCTCTTGGTTTATTACGGCCGCGACCTCTCAATCGACAAATACGACCAGCGCATTGAGCGTGCAGTTATGGTCCGTCTGCCCGAAGAGGACATGAAGATCATTCGCGCCGACTACGAGAAAATCATTTCGTACATTCAAGATGGTCGCGCCGATGAGCTTTCGGAGGGTATGACTACCTACTTAGGCGCCTGCACGAAGGGTAAAACCGAAGCGAAGATGTGGGTTGACCAGTATTATGAGTACCTCAACACCGATACGGGCGAGATTGAACACCGTCGCGCGAAGCGTCGAGCCTTTTCGCTCAAGCGCTCGTATATGGACTACGTGCTCCATACCTACGTGCTCGGTGCCCCGCGCGTTGGCGAGAGCATCGTCCAGGCCGGCGACGATCCCATTGATTTCGAAAGCTACGTAACTGGACTTATCGAGTGCCACTATGGTGAAACCGATCGCCAGATCGCGGAGCAGTATGGGTTGGAGTATACGGGCAACAAGGCGCAATGGACGACGATCGTTTACCGCATGCTCGGCATTAAAAGCAATGCCGCCGAGGAGTTCGTTAAGGCTGGGATTTCCGTTCGGGCTGTTCGCGTTAATAAAAAAGGCCACATCGAGCAGGCGATGTCCTTCCCGCCGTTTAAGTTTAAGCAGCTGATTAACGAGGATTGGGAAGCGTCGCCTTTCCGCGCATGCCTCGAAACCAACCGCTTCTTCTTCGTTGTGTTCCGTGAGGACCACGAGGGTGTGCTGCATCTTGATCGTTGCCTGTTCTGGGCAATGCCGGCAAACGAAATCGAAGGTCCCGCAAAGGCTTGCTGGGACGAAACGAAAAAGGTTATTCGCGAGGGAGTTGAGCTAAAGCCGTATAGGGATTCGGCAGGAAAGCTCAAAGTGGCCAACAATCTGCCTGGTATGGCTGACAATCCAATCGTTCACGTTCGCCCACATACGTCGAAAGCTGCGTACAGATTCGCCGATGGCACCGAGGTCGGCGATATCGCAAAGAACGCTTACGAACTGCCGGATGGGCGCTGGATGACCAGGCAATCGTTCTGGTTCAACAAGAGCTATCTGGAGCACATCCTGGGACTGTAGGTCCTCGAGCCCGCAACTCAGCTACCTGCGCATACTCGATTTTCGAGGAATTCCACACTCGATTTCCGAGGATAACTGGACTCGATTTTCGAGTTTTGCCCTACAGGTAAATTCCCTCGCACAGGGGCTTGTGGAACTGGATGTGGTGGTCGCGTGCCCAGGTGAAGAGTGCCTGGTCAAAGTTGCTCTGACTGGCGGGGATGCCAAAGACGCCGGCGACTTTCACGCGCACGAACTCCAATGCGGGCAGCTTGTTGATGGCCGTGAGCGCAAACGGCGACGTGGGCTCCTCGAACAGGTAATGGCTGCCTTGCAGCGCGCCGCAGGCGGTGCAGGTGCTGGCGAGCGATACGGTCTTGGTGGTGCGCGACGTTACGGGCTTGTAGCCGCAGCGCTCGCGCAGGTAGTCGCGGATCTCGGCCGGCACGCAGCCCAGCGCGGGGACGATAGCTATGGCGTTGGCGCGGGCGGTGTCGATCGCGATGTGGCCCGTGTCGTCCATGGCGGGTACTGCGCCGGGCGCAGCCTTGCTGCCCGAGTCCTCGGCTACCCGATACGGAATGCCAAAGGCCGTGACCGTTGTCTGCTCGTGGCACTTCCAGCATTCGCGCTTGCCCAGCACCAGGTAGATGTAGGGCGCGCTGGGGTCGGAGCGATCCACGCCGGGCAGCCACGCGGCAAAGGGCTCGGGGTTGACGCCATCGGGCACGTACCAGATCTTTTTGATCCGGTCCCACTTGGCGCCCAGGGCTTTGGCCTCGTCTTTGTGCAAAAAGGGAACATCGAGCTCGGTGCGCATGGCGGCTCCTTTGTGCGGCTTGCGGTGCATGTGCTCCAAGGATACCCCAGCGCTGGGTGTGTGGTCGCTAAACGAGCATTTCGACCGTCCGAGAAGTCGCGGAGCATTTTGGCGAGGGGGTGCCGTCAAGCAAATGGGCAAGCAAATGGTCAGCTTTTGGTCAGTTGAGCGGCAACCTTGCCAAAAGCTTGACGGATTTGCATTTAGACGTCGACGAATGAACACTTTGGTTGCGCCGCGGCAAAAAACTGCTGGTCGTTTGCCGAAAACTCGCCAGGACCGCCAGCGGCCGCCGACGCGCGTGCTATCTTCGCGCCATGGGTTACTTTATCGTTTCACATAACGCTGCGTTGGCGCTTTTGGCGCACCTGCCGAACCCTCGTTTTGGGGATTCGGAACCAGAGGTCGTGTCGATTGCAGGCGTCTGCGCGCTGTTGGAGCAAGAGGCGCAGGAGTTTATCGATCGCTATGATCTGGGGATCCAAACGCTGGATTTGCTGGTGCCATCGCGTGCCGACCGTCGGCAGAGCAAGCATGTTAAGACGCACCTGTGCACCAACGAGCTCCCGGCGGGCTCGTTTATCTCGCTGGGCCACTGGATGGGCGGCCTGGATGCGTATGTGTGCTCCCCCGAGCTGGCGTTTGTGCAGGTTGCGCACGACAGCTCTGCGGCCGAGGCCATCTATGCCGGCTATGCCATGACATCGGACTATCGGCTGGACAACCTTGCTCCCGGCGGGGTGACAAGCAGGGATGGGGGCATGCGCGATGGCAGGCTCACGACGAAGGAGCTCATTGCGGCGTATATCGAGGCGTCCCCAAAGGTTGAACTGCACCCCAAAACTTGGACGGCTT
>NZ_QSHS01000040.1:10163-10458 GCF_003467795.1 Collinsella sp. AM36-4AA | reverse complement strand
ATTCGCAGTACGACTGGTCGCTCTACGGCGCCGTCATCAACTGCGGCGCCTACACGGCGGTCGACAGGGCCGAGACCCCCGAGGGCCGCGTGACCGCCTGGAAGGCCAACGCGACGGGGCCCGCGCTTCTCGCACGCACCTGCGCCGGGCACGGGATCACGCTCGTGCACGTCTCCTCCGACTACGTCTTCGACGGCACGGCCGAGGTGCATGACGAGGACGAGCCGTTCTCCCCGCTGTCCGTCTACGGCCAGACCAAGGCCGCCGGCGACATCGCCGTGGCCGGCTGCCCGCG
>NZ_QSHS01000040.1:0-10153 GCF_003467795.1 Collinsella sp. AM36-4AA | reverse complement strand
CCCGCTGTCCGTCTACGGCCAGACCAAGGCCGCCGGCGACATCGCCGTGGCCGGCTGCCCGCGCCACTACATCATGCGCTCCAGCTGGGTCATCGGCGAGGGTCACAACTTCGTCAAGACCATGAAGGGGCTGTCCGACCGCGTCGCCGACCCCGAGGACAGGCTCACGCAGGTCACGGTCGTGGACGACCAGCTGGGCCGCCTGACCTTCACACGCGACATGGCCGGGGCCATCTTCCACGTGCTGGGCTCGCACGCCCCCTACGGCACCTACGACTGCACCGGCTCCGGCGCCGTGAAGTCCTGGGCGGACATCGCCCGCGCCGTCTTCGAGGCCGCCAACGGCAACGGGGAGAGGGTCGTGCCGGTCAGCACCGCCGACTACTACGCGAACGCCTCGGACCCCATCGCCCCGCGCCCGGTCCACTCCGCGCTCGACCTCTCGAAGCTCGAGGCCGCGGGCTTCCACATGCCCGACTGGGAGGAAGAGCTTGGGGAGTACCTGGACGCTATTTCTTCGAAAGGTTCTATCTAACTCTATGAGATATCTGGCTTCTGAATCTGATTGCCCATGCGTGAGCGTAATCGTACCCATGTATAATTTGGGTTCTTATGCCTGCTCGTGCATAAGATCGCTGCTGGTGCAGACATATGCTAACCTAGAGATTATCATTGTGGATGATGGCTCAACTGATGACACAGTTGAGTTAATCGAAAGCGTTGTCGAGGCTGACTCGCGCGTTAAAATTCTCCATAAGATAAACGGTGGGCTCTCCTCGGCGCGTAATTTCGGCGTTAAACACTGCACCGGTGAATACATAATGTTTGTAGACGGCGACGACGTTCTTGATATAAGAACGATTGAGCTTCTTGTCGAGATCGCCCTTGAGAACGATGTTTCTCTTGTTACTTGCAAGTATAAAAAAATTTCATGTACCGAAGATTTTAAGGGTGGACAGCTCGGCCCCGTTGAGGTTGTTTCTGGTGACCGTTTGCTTGAAAGCTTGCTTCTGCTTGATGGTGAGTCCGGTTCTGCGTGCGCAAAGTTATATGCAAAGAAGCTTCTGCCGCTTTTGGTATTTCCCGATGGTCAGCTATTTGAAGATTTTGGTGTAGAGGCTACTGTTTTTTCGACGATTGATAAAGCATGCATATTTGATGCTGAGCTATATGGTTATCTGGCGCGTGAAGGGTCTATTACCACAATCAAGAGTTATGGTGATGCCCAGCTCGACGGAATGTCTGCCTCTCTTGATGTCGTTAGGCGGGTTGTGCGGGAAAAGCCTGAGTTTTTTGACGCCTTTGCATGTTTTGAGGCCTTCTGTTCGCTTCGCATAGCTTCAAGGCTCGATTTGTCCAAATGCTCTGACATAGAGTCAGCAAAGGCATTTATTTTTAAAGCCAGAAAGCAGTGTTGGACCGTTGCAGCTAGTACGCTTGTTGACAGGACTTGGCGCCTTCGCTGCCTTCTGTTCGCGGTCTCTCCTGCCCTGCACAGCTTCGCATACAGCTTTTATGGCAAATTGACCGGAAAGGTTATCGGCAAATGATATTTTACAGTTGCCTTTTTTTCGTCTCAGTTTTTTTTGCCTTTCTTTCGGTATGCGATTTAAAGCAAAGACGAACCCTAAAACAGCCGAGACTGGGTTTTTTTGTCTTAAGTGGATTAACTGTTGCTATTGCTTTTGGTATAAGAGAAGGTTTCGGAACAGATTACTACGATATTTATGTCAAAGGCTACAACGAAATACAGGCTGGGTTTGCCAGTCGTTTTGAGTTGGGATTTGTGACTCTTTGTAGATTGCTCATTTTATTCGGCCTTGATTACCACAGCATGTTTTTCGTTACCTCCTTTCTTACGGTCTTTTTAGTTTATAGAGCTATTTATAGTCAATCTTTAGGACCAATTTGGGGTGTCTACATATTTTTGTTCGGAGGTTTTCTCTTTTTCTCATCCAATGGGATTAGGCAGGCACTTGCCGCGGCAATTCTGTTGAATGCTCTTCCTTTTGCTACTCGAGGTGATACAATTAAATTTTTTATAGCTGTTTTGGCGGCATCGTTATTTCACTCTACGGCTCTGCTCTTCATTCCTTTGGTTGTATTGAGGGGGTGGCGTCCGGATAGCTTGAAATCCTTTTTCACGTTTGTGTGCGCCATTGTTTTCGGCGGAGCCATCTCTTCCGCGCTTCTATCTTTTGGAATTGCAGTTTCACCGCAGATTGCAAGATACGCAAGCGTTGAACATCTGTCTAATCAGTTTTTATCGAGCGGCAACATGGACGTTGCCGATTTATTGATTTGTTCGATTGGTCTTGCAATATTTTTCTGGGTTAAAAATGTTAGCTCAATAACGTTAGACAGGCACACCATATTCCTGTTCAACCTTTTGATGGTTGGAGTCGTCGTGTGCGTCTTGTCTAAATACGTAATGCTGTTTTCTAGGATTGCTGTCTACTTCACGTCGATCTGTATCATTGCGATTCCAAGGCTTTTTTGTTCGTGCGATCGCGGTACTTGTCCATCGATTCTCATTGTAAAAAGCTTATATGCGATGTTTGTCATTATCGTTTTTATCTATCTATATGGCATTTTGAACTTCAGCCATGTTGTTCCTTATATGTGCGTCTTTTCCCATTAACTTATCTAGCTTATATCGTCTGGAGATTTCACTTTGAGTTCTCAACACAAACGTTTCTACAGCAATGTCGTTTGGCAGTACGGACTGCAGATTGTTAAGTACATTTTTCCCCTCATTACGCTGCCTTATCTGACACGTGTGCTTCTGCCGGAGGGTTATGCGATCTACGCGTATGTTGTGTCGTTCATGACTTTCGCCCAGACTTTCGTCGATTTTGGCTTCAACCTTTCCGGTACTAAATGCATAGCAAAATCCGAGACTGTCGAAGAGGAGAACCGGGCTATTGGTGCTGTGACAGAGGCTCGCCTGTTGCTTGGTGTAGTGACCGGCGCTGTCGTTGTTGTTGTTGCCTGGTTTATCCCCATTACTCATTCGAACATGCTATATACCATGTTTGCATTTGTTGCTGTATTCGGTAAGGCACTTGCTCCGGACTTTCTTTTCCAGGGACATGAAAACATGGGTCCATTGACGACTCGCTATTTTGTCTCGAAGGGTGTCTCTACTGCCTTGACGTTCATCGTTGTCCATTCTATCGATGACATTCTGTGGATTCCTATTCTCGACATCCTTTCGAGCGTTATTGCCCTTGCCTGGTCTTTCATTTCCGCCAAGCGAATGTTCGGTACCACCATTACGTTCGTGCCCCTATGCGAGGCGCTTTCAGAGCTGAAGGTTTCCGCGCTCTATTGTTTCTCGAACATGGCCTCCGTCGTTTTTTCCGGTTTCACTACGCTCTTGATTGGAATCGTGATTACCAACAAGGCCATGATTTCCTACTGGTCCCTTGCTGTGACTGCAATTAATGCCATCCAGTCCCTTTATTCGCCAATTGTGAACAGTCTGTACCCACATATGGTCAAGGGGGGTGACTACGGTTTTGCAAGGAAGCTGCTTCTTGTCTCAATACCCGTCCTGCTCATTGGCACCATCGCTTTCGCAGCGCTTTCCGATGTAGTTATGCTCGTGCTCGGTGGCAAGGACTATCTATCAGGTTCCTGGGTTATCGCCTGGGCTTCACCCGTACTCCTGTTTTCCTTTTATGCAACGATGGTCGGCTGGCCGATTCTTGGTGCCTCTGGCAAAGTCGCTGAGGTTACCTATACCACAGTGGGGTCTGCTGTATTTTGCATCGTTTCGCTCTTGACCGTGTCTGCGATGGGGGTTGCGAGCATGCAGACTATTTGCTTTATCCGCTGCCTTACTGAGGCAATTATGTGTGTGAGTCGCATTTGGCTCGCGCGCGGATACTTGTTTCCATCTCGAAGCGTTACCGCCGATTGCGAAAGGTAAGGAATAAGAAATGAAAAAGTGCGTCGGTATATTGTCACGCCATGCAGTGCCGAACTACGGTTCCATTCTGCAAGCATATGCCCTTCAGGATGCGTTCGCCTCAATGGGTATCAATGCTGAGTATGTTGACTACCGCATCCCCCGGGACTTTCCTTTAGCAGATGCCATGAGGACCTCTGGCGCGCTCGGTCCGATTCGTGCGATTCCAAAAGCGATTGGTGCCCGTAAGTTCGAGGCGATGAGGAGTGATTTGCTGAGGCAGAGCCGTAGGGTTACCGACTCAGAAGAGCTCGGTAAGCTTCTTGCCGAGTATCCTGTCCTTTGTGTGGGAGGCGACCAAGTGTGGAATATCATGTCCGATGGAAACATCGAGGGTGCCTACCTTTTGGAGGGCGCATCAGACGATGCCTACAAGTTCTCCTTCTCTTCCTCCTTTGGTAAAAATGGCCTCGATCCACGCGAACGCGAACGTGCCGCCAAAGCGTTTGCGCGCTTTGATAGGCTTTCAGTGCGCGAGGAAAGTGGGCAGAAAACTCTTGAGGAAATGGGACTTGAGGCGCAAACCGTTGTCGACCCCGTGCACCTGCTCTCAAAGGAGGCCTGGTTTGATCGTGTTGAGCCTCGTGCGCCCCGCGGGGTGAATGGGGAGTATTGCCTGATCTACAACCTGCATCCAAGCGATGCATTCGACCGCTATTCTGCTGCCGCATGCAAGTCACTCGGCCTCGAGGTCGTTAGCATTCGTCCGTCGCTTCGTAAGACGATGGGGAAGAATTTGTTCTACCCTTCGCTTCACGAATTCCTTTGGCTGTTTGACAATGCCACCTGCGTGCTCACGGACTCATTCCACGGGACTGCTTTTTCGTTGCTGTTCAATACGCCCTTTGTCGATATTCTACCTGAGCAGTATGCGGAGCGTAACAAGGCAATTCTTTCTCGCTACGGGTTGGATTCCCGCATAAGCACGGAGCTTCAGCCAGAAGAGCTTTGCCTCAACGATTTTGATTGGGCGGGCGTCAATGAGTCGCTTGCCGTCAACCGTGAGTCCTCCTCGGAGTTCCTTTGTGACACCGTTGGCGAGTTCTCCGCCCGTCTTGCTCGCTAGAATAATGAATGGAAGGTCCTATTTTGAGTCAGCCATCTGTTTCCATCATCGTCGCTGTTTACAAATCTGAACAATTTCTGCCGAAGCTTCTTCATTCCTTTGAGGTTCAAACCCACAAGAATCTCCAGATTATTCTCGTTGACGATGGTTCTCCCGATGACAGTGGTCGCATCTGTGATGACTATGCTGCACGTGACCCTAGGGCTATTGTTATTCACAAGCCTAATGGCGGCACTTGCTCCGCTAGGAATGCGGGACTTGGTGTCGCGACGGGTGACTATCTCATGATCGTGGACGGTGACGACTGGCTGGAGCCCGATTGCGTTGAATATTTGGTCGACTTGGCTGAGAGCACTGGCTCCGACATGTCCTACTCGGTGAATCTCTTTACAACGCGTGATAGGGAGCAGATTGTTGAGGACGTCCGGGAGACCTGGTCGGCAGAGCGCGCCACCTCTGCCATCATCTATCCCTTTATGCGGCTGGGGCCTTGGAATAAGTTGTACAAACGTTCTGTAGTTGTCGACAACAATATTTCGTTTTCCGTTCCTTGGTTCGGCGAGGGTCTGTACTTTGCTACCGAGGTTGCACAGCACTCTAATCATGTGGGCGTTGGTAGACGTAAGGTCTACAACTACCGTTTGAATAACTTGGGGAGCGGTCTTACCAACTACAACGTTCAAAATGGCAAGAATGCCCTCGGAAATATTAAATTCATTAAAGAGAACCTGACTCTGGACACTCCGATGGTTCGCCACGCATGCGATTGGCATATCTGGCGAAACTACGAGTTCCTACTCACTCAGATAATAGGTGCGGATGAAATGGACTCCGAAGGCAAGCTCGCGAAAGAATGTGCAGCGTACGTTAGGAAGAACTGGCTGTCCGTGTTCAAGAACAGCGAAGTCGACCGTTCCGAGAAGGTAAAGATCGCATGCTGCGGCATGGCACCCGTGCTTTACGCGAAGCTGGTCATAGATCGAAACCGGAAGGGGCTCGAGGCTGATAAAGGCAAGTTCATGGATGTCGAGGAGTAGGTGCATGGCGAATCTAAAGCACGCAATCAAGCAGGGCATCGTTGCTCTCAAAGCCAAGAATATACAGCCTGTGATGCAGACCGTCGGCGATGAATGCCTGCTCAAGGGGAAGACTGCCCTCGTTGTGGGAGGCTCAGGTGGAATCGGCAAGGCGGTCGCCAAGGCGTTCCTGAAGAACGGCGCGAATGTTGTCATCGCCGGCACTAGGCGCGCGAAGGTCGACAAGGTGGTGTTAGAGCTTGGCGAGAAGTGCGCCGGGGTTGTTGTCGACCTTGCCGAGCCAGAGACCTTTTCGAAAGTCATCGACGAGGCGGTGGCATTCTACGGCCCCATCGATATCCTAGTCAATTCTGCCGGCGTTCACACCGAGGACGTCTCCATGGGCGGGTTTCTCGATTTTTCAGTTGAGGAATACGATCGCATCTTGGACATCAACCTGCGCGGCGTCTACTTCATGGTGCAGTCTGTTGCAAAGCGCATGATTTCCGATAAGGTCAGCAATGGGCATATCCTTATCGTCTCATCCTCGGCTGGCAACGAGCCCGCATGGTCTCCCTACCGCGTATCGAAGTGGGGTCTGAAGGGCATCACTGAGGGCATGGCTTCCGCCCTCGTTCCTCATGGCATTGTAGTCAACGCGATTGCGCCCGGCAGCACGGCGACTCCTCTTCTTGGCGTCGAGGAGGGTGACAGCATCTCTGCTGAGGACAACAGACTTGGCAGGTTCGCCATGCCCGAGGAGATCGCGGAATTCGCTGTGATGTTGGCCAGCCCCATGGGCGACATGGTGGTTGGTGACACTTTGTACGTCTCCGGTGGCCGTGGGGTCTGTGATATCCGGTAGCGGCTTTGCGGGCGCTTCAAAGTATGAGATCGCCTTTACCGTAGAAGCAGCTTGGCTGCCTCGGAGGCTTGCGTCGAACCGTCTTCGAGGTAGACTAAGCATCGGAATAGCCTCTTTGTCAAGCCTTCGGTTGCAGTGAAACTTATGGTGCTGCTTTTCGAGGTGACACCTCCGATTGCGGTGTTGTACCAGGTCCTGCCTCCGTTGTCAGAACATTGCCATTGAAATGCGGCCGCGTGCTCAGCGTCGATTGAGAACGAGGCCTCAATTCCTGCGCTCGTTGCGCAATCTTTCGGCTGCGTGGTGATCCTCTCTTTATTCGACAATAACGAGAGTTTGGCGTTTTGAGTCGCAGCTGTTGTTCCATCCTGGAAGGTGACAACGCACCTGTAGAGACGTTTCGCAAGTGCGGCACTGGCGGTGAACCGCAGCGTAGGCAGCTTTGAGGCGGCATTGCCAATCCCGGTGTCGTACCAGCCCTTCCCATCATTGTCGGAACATTGCCACTGGTACGAGATGGCACCTAGGGCTCGCACGGAGAAAGACGCTTCGGATCCAGTCGAGGCGGCCGTGTCTCGCGGTTGCCCGGTTATTTGGTTAGCGCTTAGTTTTAGTTGTGCAGTGTTTGAAGCCGAGCTAGTCCCATCAGGGAAGAATGCCAAGCATCTATAGCGGCGTTTTGACAATCCTGTACTTGCAGTGAACTCGATTCTCGCCTGCGTGGAAGTCTCACCTCCGATCCCCGTGTTGTACCATGATCTGCCCTCATTGTCGGAGCATTGCCACTGGAACGAAGTAGCCCGCTCTGCTTCGATGGCGAAGAACGCTGTTGACCCTGCGGCAGTTGTGCAGTCTTCGGGCTGGGAGCTGATGGCGTATCGGGCGACAAGGACGAGGCGTGCGGGCTCGCTTGCGAGGGTGCTGCTGTTCGGGAACGAGACTAGGCAGCGGTAGAGCCTCTTCGCGAGCTGGGCATTGGATGCAAACCTCAGGGTTTTCTGCCTGGAAGTTTCGCCGCCTATACCCGTGTTGTACCAACTTGAACCTCCGTTGTCGGAGCATTGCCATTGGAACGATGTCGCGCTTGGTGCCGTTACGGTGAATTCGGCTTGGGCTCCGTTGTATACTTCAAAGTCCTTCGGCATGGTTGTTATGGCGTACGTGGTCTCATAGCTTGCTGTGAGGTCGTACTTGGCGCTCCATTTGCTGTTCGATTCTTTTGTGACGCTAGATGCCGCCATAAGCTCAACTTTTGCGCCATCAGTCTTCCACTCCCTCAGATTCATCGCATAAGCAACAATCCCATTCTGAATTCCCGAAATACTCGGCGGGAAGGACTGGTTGTCGGCATCGATAGAAAAGCTCTCTTCCTTGGCATCCAGGTGCCGCTGAATGCGGTCGGCATATTTCTTGGCCCATTCATCGACTTTGCCATTTCTCACAAAGTAATTGTTGGATAGATCTGTCGAGCGGTAGGCGTAGTCGGCCTTCTGGTAGTTAGCCGTGTGGTCGGAGTGGGCGATTGCCATGAGCTCGTCGGTCAGGCCAAAGTACAGATGGCGCTGGTCCAGGTCTCCGTACCAGTTGTCGCTGGTGTCGTCCCAAGTTAGGTCCATCTGGCACCATTTGCCGTCGATCTTCACGGCGTTCCAGGTGTGGCCGTTGCCGGTGATGCGGCCGTTGGCGATGCCCGCGGCGTCAAGGAGCTTGGAGTAGATGCGCTGGTAGCTCTCGCAGGTGCCCTGGTGGCGCGTGAGGCCGCTTTCGGCCGAGCACCAGTTGAGGCTGTGGTCGTACTCCAGCTGGTCGAGCGTCCAGTCGTGGAGCCACAGCGCCATGTCGTATTCCGAGCCGTTTGTCTGTTGCCTGCACAGATCCACGGCGTCGTTGACGATCTGCGTGACGCTTGGGCGGGCGGCGTCGTTTACGGTCACCTCCGCCGTGGTGCGCAGGTAGTAGATCCCCTTGTCGTTTTGGGGGTCGTTTCTGTCGTTGTCCATAAAGTAGAAGTAGATTCGGTACGTGCCCGACGCCGTGAAGTCAAAGGTAAAGTCGTGGCCCGCGGTGCCCAGGCTGTAGTAGCTGGCCCATGCCGCGCGCGACGGGTCGCAGACGCTTTCCTGGCTGCCGCCGTCCCAGTAGGTGGGCACGTCCATGCGCGCCTTGGCCTGGGACGAGCCGTTGGTCTGGGTTACATGGAAGGTCGTCGCGGTGCCCGCGGGGGCGTCGTTCCACGAGACGGTGAAGGTGACGCCGTTTTGGGTTGCCGTGGCGGAGTGGGCGTAGCCGGTTTCTGCTGCGGTGGAGATTGCCTCGGGGGTGCCGTTGGTTTGGGCGCGGAGGGATGGGGTGGGGGTGCCGGTTGCGGTGGGGGTGCCGTCAGCGCTTTCCGTGTTGACGGCGCTGGTGCCGGTGGATGTTGCGGTGCTGTCCTCTGCGGTATCTGCTGTCGCGTTTGCGTTGGTGCCGTCTTCGGCCTTGCCTGCGCCGCTGCTCGTAGCGTCGGCTTGCGCCTGCTGCCCGGCTGTTTCTTGAGGCTGAATCGCCTCCGCAATGGCTGCCATAGGCATCGTCGCGCCGACCATAGACGTGCACGCGATCACGCAGAACAGGTAGTAAAGGGGTCGTTTCATAGCGGAGCCTCTCGGTGAGCAGCCAATAGGGTCCGAAGGCAGCTCCAGGCCAGCACTCCGCACATATTTTGTTGGAGTTTATTTTACGGGAACCCCAGTCAACATCAGCGAACTTTCTGGGGAATGTTGGGGAAGGGTACCGTCAAGATTCTTTTGCAAATTGATTTTGCTGTCCTCGGCCCCGTCCTCTTCTAGCCCTCCGCCTTTCCCTTCAGTTCGTCCATCTCGTCCAGCTTCGACATATCCAGGTGCCTCCTCTTGCCCCACTCGTGCTCCACTATGTACTTCAGCCTCGCCGTCACCAGCATGAGGGCCGAGATGCCGTCCGGGAAGGTCCCGACGACCCTCGTCCTCCTCCTGATCTCGCGGTTGATTCGCTCGATCCCGTCGTTCGTCCTGATCTGGCGCCAGCGCTCAGGCGGGAATCCCGTGCTGGCCAGCGTCTCGGCGAACCCGCCGCGCACCGCCCTCGCGGCCGCCCCGCGGAGCTTCGGCACGCTGAGCTCGATTTCTCCGACGCCCGTGACGAGCCTCCTCGTGTAGTGGCCGCTGCGGTGGGTCTCCCGGCCCGTGTTGATGTTCACTAAGAAGTGGTCCGAG
>NZ_QSHS01000004.1:42227-110581 GCF_003467795.1 Collinsella sp. AM36-4AA | reverse complement strand
TGCTCAAATCCTCTTGACGAAACACAGGCGACACGACCGCGGGCTTCGATATCCCCACCTCCCCGAGCGACCGGCCCTGCAGGTACCGGATCATCGGCCTCGGCGTGACCGATAGCCTTGGATGGGTTACCGATGTCTACGACGCGGCGTATGCCGAGGAGAAGGGACTCAACTCTCCGACCTTCGCCACCAGCCCCCTCGTCTATGAGGTGACCGAGGGGCCCGCGGACCAGAACCCGCCGACCGTGTCCTCCGTGTCGCTCTCGAGCAGGGAGGTCGCGACCGGTGCCGACTTCCACATCTCTTGGTCCGTCGCGGACCCGGACGGCGTTCGCTCCGTTTCCCCCATACTGCAGCGGGGCTGGGAGGATAAGGACGACGGCTGCTCCGTTTCGTCGGCCTATTATCACGGAGGCTCGTCTATCGACGGGTTCGACCTCACATTCGACAGCAATAGGATCGGAAGGCACAGGCTGATCGGCCTTTCGGTCACCGATGACCTAGGGTTCGAGACCGATGTGTACGAGAGTTCCTACGCCAGGGCCAACGGCATCTCGGGCGCGACTTTCTCGGTTGCCGACCCGAGCGAGCTGTGCTTCGAGGTGACCGGCAGCGCGATCGACCGGAACCCGCCCACGGTCTCGAACGTTTCCATCTCCGCGAAGAGAGTCCCTGTCGGCGGGCTCCTCCGCATCTATTGCAATGTAGGCGACGCGGACGGCGTGAAGTCTGTCTCCCCGATTCTCGGCGACCCCGGCTATGTCGAGGACCCGAACTCTGTAAAGGCCCGTAAAACGTTGAGCTGCAGCTACGATGCGGCAAGAGGCTATATCGAAATCGAGTTCCCCACGTCGCTCTCGATGGGCTCGTTTGAAATCCATGCCCTCGCGGTCCTCGACAAGGCGGGTCATGAGACCTTCGTCTACAGCTCCGCCTACGCCGAGCGTAACGGCAAGACCGGCGTCCGGACCTTTGATGTCGACGACGCGGAGGACGTTACCTTCGACGTGACCGCCCCGCTGTATGCCGCCACCAAGGGCAACGGGCAGGCATATGCAAAGGGCAACGAGGACGGTCTGACCTTCCGCTTCAGCGGTCCTCTCGATGAGTTCACGCGTCTCCTCGTGGACGGAAATGAGGCCTCCGCTGAGAACTACACCGCAACCAAGGGCAGCACGATTATCGAGCTCAAGCCGGCCTACCTGGACACGCTTGCCGCCGGCGGACACACCGTCACGGCCGTCTGGAAGGACGGGACGGCGACCGATGCATCCTTCACCGTGGAGGGGAAGGCCCAAGGGGAGCAGGCGGGCGGCAAGACCGATGTAGATTCACCCGGCGACAACAAAAGTGATCCTGCCACTCCTGAAAAGGACGCCGACGAGGCGTCTACAAAAAGGTCGGGACACACGATAACCGATGAACCAAAGCTCGCCGTAACCGGCGACTCCGCTTGGATGGCCAGCATCGCATTAGCCATGGCGGCCACGGCCTGCTTCGCGGCAGCGAGAAGGCTTGAGCCCAAGCAGCATAGGCACGAACAGTAGCTCAAAGCGAACTCAACTGGGAAGGGCAGATGGATAGCCGTCCTTCTCTTGCAATCAACCCAATCCGCTGAAATGCAATCAGTTAACGAGTTTTGCCAGACGCTCGGTCTCTACCCCGCTCTGGCAAGCCACCTAGCAATGAGATAATGCCCACGGCGATCAACGCAAACAAGGAGCACGCTATGGCAGACAACGAGATCAAACCCTCAACGGACGGCGGCCGAGAGGAACTCGTGGCAAAACAGCTCGCATCGACCAAAATCCACCTCGCGCTCACCCAGGAGCGGGCGGACATCTCCGGCGCCATCAAGCTGCCGCTCGAGCGAATTCCCCAGCTCGGCGTGGCGTTCGCCTCGCTCCCCTCGATGTTTCGCACCGTCACTAACACGGTGAGCGTACCCACGCTGCTCCAGGCGACTGACAAATTTGGCAACCCGCTCGATCCGTCGAAACTCAACTCGTTCAAGGACGGCAGCGGTCTCACAGGGGGCTACCGCGACGCAGTCAAGGGCTTTGGACAGGCGCGCTTCCACGTAGTCGAGGGCGACATCGCCACGAGCGTCACTCAAGTGCCTTACGACCCGACGTCGTTGTTCATGGCAGCCGCAATCGCGCAGATAAACCAAAAGCTCGACTCCATCCAGGAGTCCGTCGACGAGATGTTCGAGTACATGCGTCAGCGCGACAAGGCCAACATGCGTGGCAACCTCAAGACGCTCGCAGACATCCTCAACGGTTACGGCCTCAACTACGGCAACGCCACCTACATGGCAAACGCCCATATGAAGGTGCTCGACATCAAGCAGTCGTCCGCGCAGGACATGGAACTCTTCCGCTCGCAGGCGCAAGCGGATCTGAAAAAGAAAGGGTTCATCGAGGTGCGAGACGGCTTGGGCAGACGCCTCGACAAGGTGCTCGACTACCTCAAAGACTGCCAGCTCGCCACCTACATCCACGCGTTCTCACTGTTCCTCGAACCCATGCTCGCCCAGAACTTCGAGCCCGCAAAGCTCGCGGACGCCACCGCGAAGATCGAGGCCGATTCGATTGCGTATCGCGAGCTCTACACCGAGTGTTACGACGCCCTCGAGGCGGGAACTGCCGACACCGTCGATGCGGCACTGCTGGGCGGCATCGCGTCCGCGGGCAAATTGCTCGGTCACGCCATCGCAAAGACCCCCGTGGGCGAACATACGCTCATCGACGAGGCACTCGAGGGTGCAGGAGAGGACATCGGCAGGTTCAACGATAGGCAATCCGAGAAACTCCTCGAGAAGCTCCATCGGGCAAAGACGCCTGACGTCGCACCGTTCAAGCAGAGCGTAATGGAAGTAGACACCCTCTACAACCGCCCCACGCAGATCGCCGTGGACGCCGAGAACGTCTACATCCTGCCTGCCAAGCGGCAGGAAGAGTAGTGATACGCGACAGGCCACGCGCCATGCAGACGGCCAACGCCGCCTATCTCCCCTCCGCCTTCAGCTTCAGCAGCAGGTCGCCCAGCTCGGGGCACTTGCTGGAAAGGCGCGTCTGAGCTCGCTCGCCCATCCCCCACCGTTGGCGGACTTCCTGGGCGCGCGGACTCACGTGATAGTCCCCCTCCATCATCTGCTTGAGCAGCTTAGCGGTCACGCGCGCATCGGCCAGGGCGCTGTGGGCGTGACCCGTCGACTCGTCGAACTCGATGCCGAACCACGTTGCCGCGTCACTCAAAGAGACGCACCCGTGGCTGCCCACGTCCATGATCGAGGTATAAAACGCCTGCAGATCGGCCCAATCCGTAGGAAATGCGGAAAGATCGATATGCTTTGCCTGGCACTCGGTCAAAAGCTGTCGACGATCCGCCCCGCTCCAACAGACCACCTGGGCGGAGTAGCGACCGATCCAATCGCTGAGCCTTTTGATCGCCACATAGAGCGGATCGGTCATCGCGGTATCCACAGCCGATATCCCTGTGAGCTCGCGGACGGGAAACGCAACGCCTTCGGTAAATTCCGTCTGCACAAACTGCGAGAACTCGCCCATAACGTTGCCGTGGTAATCGAGCTTGACGGCGCCGACCTCGATGATCTCATTGCGCAGTCCACGGCGCTGGCGCTGCTTTGGCACCGGCGCAAACTCAAAGTCCAGCACGATCTGGCGCGCAAAGTTCGTCGTATCGATAGCCGAGATACACGGCGTCTTTTTGTCTGACACGGTGAGGGCCTTTCTCCGTCAACTGCCGCCTGTTTCACAGGCAGCTACATTGCCGTAAGGATAAGTGTCCGTGCGCACATGAAATCGCACAGTGCAGCTTTCCGGCATCCTTGCGTAAAGCCACACTTTGAGAGAATCACGTCACTGTTATTATCGAACATATATTCGTATTTATAGCAGTACTTTGATAGAATTGCAGTTGTTGACGGCAGTTCCATGTGCCGGGCAGCGCCCTCCATGCGACGGGAGGTGATGCCCATGACCGATCTGACTGATTTTGTGAAGCTCCTGACCGCTTTGGTCTCGCTCCTCACGGCGCTTATCGGACTTACCGAGGCACTCAAGCAGCGTACGAAGCATAAAAAGAGGGGTCGACGCCGCTAAGGCGATGACCCCTTAATCCAAGCAACGGCGCTGCCCAGCTCTTCACTACTTGGGCTGCCGTCGACCTTATTTTACCCACGGGCGCCGGGTTTACCAAATGGATTTTCGGTAAAGGAAGCACGGCACGCCCGCAAAACCACTACGCCCCAAGTGCCGCCATGGGGATCACCGCCACGCCGTCGTCGCGTGTGTAGGCAATGCTCCCCTTTCCAACCACGACCGCCAAAAACGCCGGCGCGGCATTCTGGGCGGCAGGATTGGAGAGCACTTTCCTCTCCAGCGCCTTGAGATTTCTCGCTCCATCGTCTGCTTTCGCATCACTCAGCTTGACCTCAATGGCTCCCCAGCGCCCGTCGTGCTCAACGATCAGATCGACCTCAAGGCCCTTCTCATCTCGGAAATAATGGACACTGTTGTCGACACCGCCGTAGGTGGAAAGGGACACGCGCACGTCGCGCAGAACGAGGTTCTCAAAGAGCATCCCCAGCGTTTGCATATCGCCAAGCAGCCGCTCAGGGGTAGCCCCCAGCAACGCCGCCGCAAGTGACGGGTCGCAGAAGTAGCGCTTGGGGCGCACGCGAACGCGGGCCTTCGAGCGCATGGGCGGCTCCCATCCGCACAGGTCCTCGGTCAGCTTGAGTCTGTTGAAGAGATCCAGGTGCGCAGCGATGGTCCTCTCGTCGGGGCCCGCCTCACCGTACGAGGCGTCCTCTATGAGCGTCTTGTACGTGACGGCCTGGCTCTCGTTCATGGCAAGAGCTCGCAAAAGGCCGTGTGCAAGCTCGGGCGATCATGCGATATACGAAATTACGCCATTCTCAATGCGGATTTTACGCTACTTCCAATGTAGTTTTTACGCCGTTGCGGATGTAGTTTTTACGCTATGTTCATTGAAGGTTTTACGCTTGGCATCCTTAGCGCGACGCTCGCTCAACCCCTGACCACCGGATTGCCCGAATTCCGGGATGCTGCCTCCGCTCCAAACAAAAGGCCCCGGCTCGCGATGGAGCCGGGGCCAAAGGCGCAGCATATGCAGTTGATGCTGAGCATGGACAGCCCGTCAGTAATGGCCGTCCACGCCCTACCCTACCCGCGGTGACGGGCGCGGCTGTAGGGCGTATCCACCATGGGCAGATCCGGACGCAGCTTGCCGTCAAACGCGCGATAGGCGTTCTGCACGGCGGGCGCCGTGGGGATCGTTGCGATCTCGCCAATGCCCTTGCCGCCATATGCCACGGGCAGCAGTTCGTCCTTCTCCACGTAGATGGCGTGGATATCCGGAATCTCGGGCGCACGGAACAGCCCGAGCGTACCGTACCTCGCCTGGGGCACGCAGTCCTTGAGCGGCCAATCCTCGGTAAGCGCATAGCCCATACCCATGAGCACGCCGCCTTCGATCTGACCCTGGATGGAGATGGGGTTGACCACCTTGCCGGAATCGTGCGCGGCATAGACCTCGCTCACGCGGCCGTCATCATCCAGAATGACCACATGCGTGGCAAAGCCGTAGCAGATGTGGCTCTTGGGGTTGGGGACGTCGGCGCCCAGTTTGTCGGTCGGCTCCAGATACACGTAGCCAAACTCGCATCCCTCGAGCGCCTTGATGGCGGCCGCGGGATCTTGAGGATGCATGCCCTGGCCGGCGACGAGTTCCTGCGTGCGCAGCTGATAGGCACGACCGTCGTCGTACTCGATCTTGACGCCGTCACCATGGGCGCTCACCGGGGCGGTAGGCGCAGGCTTGCCGGCCTCGATGCCAACCATGGCATCGCGCAGCAGGAAGGCGGCGCCGCGAACGGCCTCGCCGGTCACGACCGTCTGACGCGAGCCAGACGTGGTTCCGGAGTCGGGAGCGTTCTCGGTGGAGCACTCGCCATTGGCAATGCAGCTCAGCGGCAGACCGCAGGCCTCGGCAACGTCCTGCAAAAAGACGGTGTTGCAGCCCTGGCCGATGTCGGACGTGGCGGCATAGACCACGGCGCGACCATCCTCGACGCGAATCTTGCAGCGGCCGGCATCGGGCAGGCCCACACCCACGCCGGCGTTCTTCATGGCGCAGGCGATACCGGCGTGTCCGGGATGCGCATAGTAGGCATCCTTGACCTCGAGCAATGTCTCCTTCAGCGCCGTGGAGCAATCGGCGATCTGGCCGTTGGGCAAAACCTCGCCCGGCTCGATGGCGTTTCTGTAACGAATCTCCCACGGGTCCAGGCCGACCTTCTCTGCCAGCAAGTCGATCAGGCTCTCGAGCGCAAACTCGGACTGGCACACGCCAAAGCCTCGGTACGCGCCGGCGGGCGGGTTGTTGGTGTAGTAGCCAAAACCGCGAATGTCGGTGTTCTGGTACTTGTAGGGGCCGACGGCGTGCGTACAGGCGCGCTCGAGCACCGGGCCGCACAGCGACGCGTAGGCGCCGGTATCAAAGTTGATCTCGCAGTCCAGACCGGTAAAGTTGCCCTCGGCGTCGCAACCCAGCGTAAAGGTGCCGTCCATGGCATGGCGCTTGGGATGGAACGCGAGCGACTCGGCACGCGTGAGCTTGCACTTCACGGGACGCTGGAACTTATATGCGGCGAGCGCGGCCAGGTGTTGGATGGACACGTCCTCCTTGCCGCCAAAGCCACCACCCACGAGCATGGTCTCGACGACCACGCGCTCGGGCTCGTTGTCCCAGCCAAACATGTGGGCACACTCTTTGCGCGTGTCGTAGGCACCCTGGTCGGTCGACTGCACCTTGACGCCGTTCTTGTACGGGAAGGCAACGGCGCACTCGGGCTCCAAGAAGGCATGCTCGGTAAAGGGCGTGGTAAAGCGCTGCGTCACGGTGAACGCGCTCTCTGCCAGCGCCTTGGCGGCGTCGCCGCGCGTCACGTGACGGCTCTGGCACACGTTGTCCTTGAGCTCCACCGTGTTGCCAAAGGCAAAGAAGCTGTCGTGCAGGCGCGGGGCGTCGGCAGCCCTGGCCTCGTCAATGTTACGCACGGGCTCCAGCGGCTCGTAATCGATCTTTACGAGCTTCTTGGCCTTCTCGAGCGTCGCCTCGTCCTCGGCAACCACCAGCACGATGGCATCGCCCACGCAGCGGGTGATATCGCCCTGGGCGATCATGACGTCCCAGTCCTGGATAAGGTGGCCGACCTGGTTGACCGGCACGTCCTCGGCGCGCAGGATGCCCACCACACCGGGCAGGGCCTCGGCCTTGGAGGTGTCGATGGAGAGCACGCGGGCGCGCGGATACTTGGAGCGCACGGCGCTGGCGTAGGTCAGACCCGGCTGATCGAGCTCGTCGATGTCATCGGGATACTTGCCCTCGCCGAGCACCTTCTTGCGCACGTCAATACGGAAGGCGCGCTTGCCCACGCCGTAGTCGTCGCCGCGCTCCAGGTCCTCGTCGATCTGCTTTTCGCCGCGGAGCACCGCAGCGGCCAGCGAAATGCCCTCAATAATCTTCTTGTAGCCGGTGCAGCGGCAGACGTTGCCGCGGATGGCGTACTTGATCTGCTCCTCGGTGGGCTCGGGGTCCTCGGCGATCAGCGCCGCGCCTGCCATGACCATACCGGGGATGCAAAAACCGCACTGCACGGCGCCCACGGCGCCAAAGGCGTACACAAAGGCCTCGCGCACGTCCTCGGGCAGGCCCTCGACAGTCACGATGTTGCGGCCGGCGGCAAGGGCGGTGGTCAGCACGCAGGCCTTGACGGCCGCACCGTCCACATGAATGGTGCAGGTGCCGCAAGCACCCTCGGAGCAGCCGTCCTTGGCGGAATGGATGTGCAGGTCGTCGCGCAGGTAGCGCAGCAGCGGTTTGTTTTGGGTCGTCGTGTGCTCGACGCCGTTAACGGTAAAAGTGAATTCCTGTGCCATGGTGATTCCCTTCTACACGCCGGCGGCGATGCCGGTGCGGTCGTGGATGGCGCCATGCGGGCAAACGACGGCGCACATGCCGCACGACAGGCAGTCCGCACCGTCGATGTGGGCACAGTTGTCCTCGATGCGGATAGCGCCGGCAGGGCATTTTTTGGCGCACATGCCGCAACCGATGCAGCTCGTGTCGCAGATCTTGCGGGCGATGGCGCCCTTGTCGGTGTTGTTGCAGCGCACCAGAATGTTCTGGTAGCCGGGAACAAAGGCAATCACGCGCTGCGGGCACGCCATGCCGCACAGGCCACAGCCCGTGCACTTTGAGCGGTCCACGCGGGCGATGCCATCGACCAGCGCAATGGCACCGTGGGGGCAGGCCGTGACGCAGGCGCCACAGCCAATGCAGCCTTCGCTGCAGCGGGCGTCGCCGCCTGCGGAGGCGCAACCGCTTCCGCAGGCAACGTAGGCCACGTTATGTTGAATGGATTTGGCCATAAGAGACTCGCCTATTTCTTAAGGAGGTACGGATAGTTGTCGCGCACAGCCCTGATGGTCAGGCGGACGGCCTCGGGCAGACCGGTGTTGACGGCATCGACCGAGACGGTGCGGACCGTGCCGGCGACGCGGACCTTAAAGTGGTCCTCGTCCACGGCCAGGAAGCCCTCGTTCTCGGAGTTCTCCATGTCCTGATCGCTCCAGAACAGGGTGAGCTTGTCCTTGTAGGGACGACCCTCCTGGTAGGGGCAGAACACGGCGCAGTTGCCGCACTCGTTGCACATGCCGTCGATGTGGACGACCTGATGCTTGGCCAGGCCCGGCACCTTAATTGCCACGTTGGCGCGGTTGGGGCACACATCGCAGCAGACCTCGCACACCGAGCCGCAGCCCAGGCAGCGGGTCTTGGTGCAGTTGCGCTTGTCACGGCATAGCGACCCCTTGCGCTCGTAGCAGGTGTCCTCGCGGCCGGCCTGCTCGTTGCAGTCGACGTACTTGTTAAAGTCCACGCCGGCGATGGCGCGGGCGACCTCGGCGGCGTCGGCGATAGCCTCGACCACGGTAGCGGGACCGCGGCGGCAGTCACCGGCAGCCCAGACGCCCTCGACGCCGGTGGAGGTGGCGGCAAGGCGGCCGCGACGATCGTGCTCGACGCCCGCGGCGTCGTACAGGCTGGCATCGATGCCCTCGCCCACGGCGCAGATCACCGTGGTGGCGGAAAGCTCGACGGTCTCGCCCGTGGCGACGGGGCTGCGACGGCCGCTTGCATCCGGCTCGCCAAGTTCCATGACGTCGCAGGTCAGCGCGGCGCCGTTGAGCGCCTTGGGCGCCAGCAGCTCGCAGAACTCAACGCCGTCGGCAAGAGCAAGATCGAGCTCTTCCTCGTCGGCGGGCATCTGCTTCTTGGTGCGGCGATACACCAGGCGCACGTTCTTCACGCCAGCAAGGCGCTTGGCCACGCGGGCCGCGTCCATGGCGGTGTTGCCGGCGCCGATGACCACGACGTCCTCGCCCAGCTCGAGCTTCTCGCCCTTCTTGGCGGCCTCGAGGAACTCCAGCACGTCGAGCTCGGCACCCTCGCCCAGGCCCGCAGAGCCGGGCATCCAGGCACCGGTGGCCACGACCACGTCGGTAAAGCCCTGGGCCTTGAGCTCGTCAATGGACTCCACGCGGGCGTTGAGCTGCACCTTGGCGCCAAAGGCCAGACAGAGCTCGGCATCGTGGGAGATATCGTCGCTCGCGATACGGAACTCGGGGATCACGTGACGGACCACGCCGCCGAGAGAGTCGCGGGCCTCGAAGATAGTGACGGGCACGCCGGCACGCGTCAGGAAGAACGCCGTCGCCAGGCCGGCAGGGCCGCCGCCGATAACGGCAACGTTGCGCTCGGCGTCGTTGGCGATGGCCTGGGCGCGCAGCTTGGGCAGCACGGCGGTCATGGCCTCGCGAGCGGCCTTGAGCTTGCTGGCGCGGATCTGGGCGCCCTCGGGCTCGTAGAATGCACGCTCGCAGGCACGGCCGCAGGGATGCGGGCAGATGGTACCGGTGATGAACGGCAGGGCGTTGCGCTCGATGATGATGTTGAGTGCGTCCTCGTAGCGACCCTCGTCAACAGCCGCCAGGTAGGCGGGAATATCCTGCTGGATGGGGCAGCTCGTGCGGCACGGCGTGGTAAAGCAATCGGAAAGCGGGCTCTTGCCAGCGACCTTGCGGTCGGGCAGCGGACGCAGCGGCTTCTTGTAGAGCGGGTTGGTGAGCGAGTCGGTCTGGATCGCGGTCACGGCCTCGAGCGAGACGCCCTCAAACGGCTTGCCGTCCAGATCGGTAAACTCGCCGGCCATCTGGCTAAAGCGCTCGTAGCCACCGGGCTTGAGCACGTCGGTCGCCAGGGTGACGGGCCAAATGCCGGCATCGTACAGGGCGCGGATGGTGTAGACCGTGGCACCGCCGGAGTAGCTGATGCGCAGCTTGCCGTCAAACTGCTCGGTAATGCGGCGGGCGGCCTCGATGGTCAGCGAGAACAGCGAACGGCCCGACATGTACATCTCGGTGGAGGGCAGCTCGTTCCTCGTCACGTCGACGGGGAACGTGTTGGTCAGCTTGACGCCAAACTCCAGGCCGCGCTCGGCGCACAGGGCAATCAGGCGCTCGAACATGGGCACGGCATCGGCCCACTGCAGGTCCTCGCGGAAGTGCGTATCGTCGAAGACGATGTAGTCAAAGCCCAGCTCGTTGAGGCGCTGACGGGCAAACTCATAGCCCAGCAGCGTGGGGTTGCACTTGATGTAGGTGTTGAGGCCCTTCTCGGTGATCAGATAGGTCGCGATGCGCTCGATCTCCGCCGGCGGGCAGCCATGCAGCGTGGACTCGGTGATGGAGTTGGACACGCGCGCCGGGATGGACTCGACAAACGCGGCATCGACATGCTCAAACTTGTCCAGGTTAGCGAGAGCCCAGGCACGGCACTCGTTCCAGACGTCGGAGCCGCTGGCGTCCTTCATGCCCTCGATGTAGGCATCGACCTTGGGGCTCTTGATGCCCTCCAGGTCATAGCCCACGGACATGTTGAAGACAAAGCCGTCCGGGCTGCCCAGGCCGTACTCGCGAGCGATCAGGTGGCAGGCAAACCATGCCTTCACGTACTCGGCAAAGGCCTGCGGAACCTCGAGCTCGGTCGACCACTCGCAGTTGTAGCACTCATCCTGCGCCACGATGCAGGGTTTGTTCACACACTTGGAGAGCTCCTCGCCGTCCATAACCTGGACGGTCTTGAGCTCAAAGAAGCGGGAACCAGCCACATAAGAGGCCACGATGTTCTGGGCAAGCTGCGTATTGGGGCCGGCAGCCGGGCCAAACGGAGTCTCGATGCGCTCGTCAAAAATGGGAAGCGCACCCTCCTGGTTGGTCGTGACCATCTTGCGCACGCCAAAGATGGCGTCCTGGGTCTTGTGCTCCTCGATGATCCAGTTCATCAGCTGCGAAAACGGGATCGGCCTCATGATGTCGCTCATAGTGAGCTCCTCTCTGTAACGCCCGGCGAGACCGCGCGGCGGGCGCAAATACGGTGTAGCGCTAGCACAGCGCCGGCGACCCCGCGGAGGCCGCCTATACGCGCGTCGGATGCGGCGAAACATCCGACGCGCGCGAAACTACTTGTGAATTAGTAGGCGCGATCGTTGAGCGTGCTCCAGAGCTTCTTGGACTCAGCCATGGTCCACGCGTTGATCTTGTCCTCATCAATGCCAACGAACTCGCGATCCTTGTACAGGACGCGGCCGTTGATGATGGTGGTGCGGCAGTTTTTGCCCATCATGCCAAAGAGCATGTGGCCGTCGATGTTCTCCTCGCTCAGCGGCGTAAAGGGCTTGTAGTCCATAACGATGACGTCGGCGGCAGCGCCGGCCTCGAGCACACCGAGCTTGCGGTCGAAGTACTTGCTCGCCATCTTGGCGTTGTTCTCGAACAGCATGGTCATGGCCTCGCACCAGCCCACGTTGGGCATGGCGGCGTTGTGGCGCTGAATGATCAGGAAGACCTTGAGGCTCTCGAGCATATCGTGAGTGTAGGCGTCGGTGCCCATGCACACGGGGATGCCGCGGCGGAAGAACTCGAGCACGGGGGCGCAGCCCACGGCGTTGCCCATATTGGATTCGGGGTTGTTGACGAGCCAGGTACCGGACTCCTTGACGATATCCATCTCGGCAGGCGTCACGTGGATGCAGTGGCCGAGCATGGTGTCGGGACCCAGCAGGTTGTGCTGCAGCAGGCGCTCGACGGGGCTGATGCCACCGCGGTTGAGGCGGGAGTCCCACACGTCATTCATGCCCTCGCACACATGGATGTGGAAGCCGGTCAGACCGTTGTTGGCCTCGGCCATCTTGTCCATGGTCTCGTCCGAAAGCGTAAAGGTGGCGTGACCGCCAAACATGGCGGCGATCATGTGGTTGTCGTTATCGCGACGCTCCTTGGCGGCCCACTGGGCAAACTCGGCGTTCTCGGCAATGGCCTGGTCGCATTTTTCCTGACCGCGGCGGTCGGAGACCTCGTAGCACAGGCACGAACGCATGCCCAGCTCCTGAGCTGCATCCTTAATGGTAAAGAGGCTGCCTGGGATCTCGCAGAAGCTCGCGTGGTGATCGAAGATCGTTGTGACGCCATCGCGGATGGAGTCAAGAATCGTGGCATAGGCGCTGGCCTTGGTGCCGTCGAGCGTCAGGTTGTCATCGATCTTCCACCACTGCTGCTCAAGATTCTCCAGGAAGTTGGTGGGGTTGCAGCCCTTAATGGCAAGGCCGCGGGCCAGACCCGAGTAGATGTGGGTGTGGCAGTTGATGAGTCCGGGCATGATGAGGTTGCCCTGGGCGTCGACGTACTCGGCATCCGGGTACTTGGCCTTGAGCTCGCGCTCGGGGCCTACTTCGACGATCGTATCTCCGTCAATGGCGACCGCACCGTTGGGAATGAACGGGGTCTGAGAATTGCGGGTAAAGACAGAACCGTTAGCGACCAGAAGCATGAATGCTCCCTTCAACATCAGAGGCGGGGTTTGACACCTCTGACATAGCGGAAGTGCGAAGCGCCGGCCTACACCGGAAACGGGCCCTCTCCCGTCAACGCTTCACCAAAGGGGCAAGCCCTTTGAAGTGCGGCCTATCGCCGCATGGCGTCGGCGGACGAGGCGATACGTCCGCCGACGAATAGCACCGAATTGGTTACTTCTTGCTCTCGGGCAAGACCAGATCCACGGCAGCGTCCTTGGCGGCATCGATGTGCTGAGCCACGACCGGCGTCTGCGGAAGGATCAGATTAAGGACAATGGCCATGATTGCGGTGGGGGTTACGGCATTGGAGCCGATGACGGTGGACACCCAGGCGGGCATACCCTCGCCGGCAAGGCAACCGCTGGCCATCCAGATACCCAGGCCAAAGACGACGGAGGTGCCGACGATGGTGGTAGTGCGCTGCGTGAGGCCCTCGCGGGTGAACATGCGCACGCCATTCATGGTGATGGTGCCAAAGACGCCGACGGTCGCGCCGCCGATGACGGGCTGCGGGATAGCGGAAAGGACGGCAGAGAGCTGCGGGAACAGACCGGCAATGGCAAAGACGGCCGCGATGATCACAAAGACCCACTTGTTGACGACCTTGTTGGAGCAGATGATGCCCACGTTCTGGCCAAGGGCGCTGGTGGGAAGACCGCCCAGCAGGCCGCCGACCATAGAAGTGAGGCCCTGGGACACGATAGCGCCGGAGAGCTCGCGCTCGGTGGGCATACGGTCGATGGAGCCCAGGCAGGCGGCGGAGACGTCACCGATAACCTGGATGGCAACCATGGGGAACACGACGGCGAGGGTAATGCAGACCTCGGGATCAAACTCGAGCGCGTAGGGCATGAGCTTGGGAAGGGCGAAGACCTGAGCGGTGGCGACGCTGGAGAAGTCGATCATGCCGAAGGGGATGGAGACGATCATGCCAACGATCATGCCAAAGAACACGGAGCCCAGCTTGAGCGTGCCCTTGCCAAAGTTGGCGAGCGCAAAGACCACTGCGAAGGTGATAAGAGCGACGCACCAGGCCTGCGGGGTGCCCCACAGCGGCGTGCCCATGCCGCCGGCCATGTACTTGACGGCCGTGGGATACAGCGAAACGCCAATGGAGAAGATGACCGTACCGGTCACGACGGGCGGGAACAGCCACTTAATCTTGCTGTAGGCCAGACCAAAGAGGACCGCGACGGCACCGCCGACAATCTCGCCGCCCAGCAGCGCACCAAAGCTAAAGCCCGAGGCACCCATGGCCTGCAGGGCCGGCAGGAACGCGAACGAGACGCCCATGACGATGGGCAGGCCGCCGCCGATGCGGCGGAAGGGAGCGAAGGCCTGAAGGGCCGTGTCGATTGCCGAAAGAATGAGCGCAACCTGAATGATGTCGGTGCTCTGCTGGCTATTAAAGCCGTAGACGCCGGCCATGATGACAGCCGGGGTGATGATACCGGCAAACGAAGCCAGTACGTGCTGAAGGGCACACGGGATCATTTCCTTAACGGGAGGCATGCCTTCACGAGTGAACAGGGCTTCAGTGCCGTTCGTAACCGTCTCCTGGGTCATTTGACCACCAATCCTCGAAATAGTTGTTTCGCATCTAACGCTCTATTGTGACGCAGTGCGGGGTTGAGGTTGTGCCTTCGTTGCATATCGTATTAAAGATGATTCTCATTCTCAATAATAATTTTTTGTTATCAGACTATTCTTCAGCTGAGATAATGCATTTCCGCAGGTCAGGAAAGTGTCTGGTCAATATAACATCTAACTTTTCTTTTGGTCAACCGTTTACCGCCAAATTCCTACCGTTCGTCTGTATTACGCAATGTACCTGCGGATATACGAGATGAAGAGTAGCGTGTTACCATGAGAAAAAATTGTTATGAACCTTCCGATTTCACCCAAAGGAGTTGCCCGTGAACGAGACCGTACGTCGCTTTTTGCCGATGGTCGATTTCCTGGAGCAGATACTCGGTAAGAACAGCGAGATCGTCCTGCACGATTTCTCGGATCCCGACCACGCCATCGTCGATATTCGCAACGGCATCGTGAGTGGCCGCAAGGTCGGCGGTCCCGCCACCGACCTGGCACTCAAGATCATGCACGACGCCAAGTATCGCGACCTGCCGTTTATTACGGGCTACGAGGGGCGCGGCGCCGGTGGCAAGACGCTGGAGTCAGCGACGTACTTTATCCGCGAGAATGACGAGATCGTCGGTATGCTTTGCGTCAACACCGACCTCTCGACCGTGCGCTCCATCAACGCCATGGCGCAGCAGCTCATGGCGTGCTTCGACGCGGCGCCGACGCGCACGGAGCCCGCCCCTATCGAGGTCGAAAGCCTTTCGGAATCTACGCAGGAGCTCATCGACCGCAGCATTGCCGAGTTGCTGAGCGCGCGCGGGCTGGATGTAGCGTCGCTTGGCCAGAGCGACCGCGTGGACGTCATTCGCCACCTCAACGGCAACGGGGTGTTCATGCTCAAGGGCGCCGTGGCCTGCGCCGCCACCGCGCTGGGCATCTCGGAGCCCAGCGTCTACCGCTACCTGCAAAAAGTTCGCAAGGAAGGCTAACAAACAAAAAGACTGCCCTTGGTGGCTCCACATGCGATCTGTCACTTGACAAAAGACCCTGCAGCTCGCACCGCAGGGTCTTTTTGCATGCCATGTTTAGTTGTTGCCAACGCCCTAGAGAGCGGCGACGACCTCGATCTCGACCAGACCGCCGGCCGGAAGGGCGGCAACCTGGAAGGCGCTGCGCGCAGGGAACGGAGCCTCGAACTTGGAGGCATAAATCTCGTTCACGGCAGCGAAGTCGGCGATGTCGGCCAGGTAGACCGTGGTCTTGACGACATCGGCAAAGGTGGCGCCGGCAGCGGTCAGCAGGGCCTCGACGTTAGCAAGGGACTGCTTAGCCTGGGCTTCGACGCCCTCGGGCATCTTGCCGGTTGCGGGGTCGATGCCCAGCTGGCCGGACAGGAACACCATGTTGCCGGTCTGGATGCCGGGGGAATACGGGCCGATGGCTGCAGGTGCGTTATCGGAAGACACGACGGTCTTGCTCATGTTTTTCTCCTTACGATCAGTTGAGAAAGCGTGAGCGCGGCGTTCACACCGGGAGGCACAGTTCGGTCTGAACACCGCGCTTGATTGGGATAGTACTCAAGGTTTCCGCGCGATGCAAGATTATTATCACGTTGCGAGAATCTTTTATCGCCCAACGGCGTCTGTCGGCCGCTGAACGGCACGACCGGCGACCTGCCTGAAGACTTTATCCTGCTTGGGCCACAGGGCTCGTCCGCCGCAACAGCACCACTATACTTTTGAGTATCTGAGCATTTTGAAAGGCAGGATATGACCGCAACCGCCAGTCGAACCACCAACCGCAGACCCGAGCTTTTAGCGCCCGCCGGAGGGCCCGAGCCCTTTGCCGCCGCACTCGCCGCCGGGGCAGACGCCATCTACTGCGGTATGGGCAGCTTCAACGCCCGCCGCAAGGCCACCAACTTTACCGACGAGGCCTTTGAGCAAGCCTGCCGCGCCGCGCATCTAGCCGGGTCGCGCGTCTACGTCACGGTCAACATCGTCATCAAGCAGTCCGAGATGGGCGATGCGTTGCAACTCATCCACCGCTGCTCCACGTTGGGCGCCGACGCCTTCATCATCCAGGACTGGGGCCTGTTCTTTGAGGTCAAGCGCACGATGCCCGGCATCGAGACGCACATCTCAACCCAAGCAAACATCCACGACGACCGCGGAACCCTTTGGTGCCGCGAGCAGGGCGCCGACCGCGTGACTCTCTCGCGCGAGCTTTCCATCGACGAAATTGCCACCATTCACGATGCCGCGCCCGATGTGGACCTTGAGGTCTTTAGCCACGGCGCCATCTGCTTTTGCTACTCGGGCCTGTGCCTGCTTTCGAGCTTTGCCATGGCGGGGCGATCGGCCAACCGCGGCATGTGCGCCCAGCCCTGCCGCCTGCCCTACGAGCTGATCGACGAGAACGGACGTACGCTCTCCCCTGCCGGACGCGAGCGCGCTCTATGCCCGCGCGACACCAACACTTCGCAGCTCGTTCGCCGTCTGTATGACGCCGGCGCCGCATCGCTCAAGCTCGAGGGCCGCATGAAGGCGCCCGATTACGTGTACTCCATCGTCGATGTGTATCGTCATCAAATCGATGACATGCTGGCCGGGGTCGCCGTTGATAAGCACGAGGACGCCGCTCGCCAGCGTCAACTCAAGCGCTGCTTTAACCGCGACTTTACGCACGCCTATCAGGACGGCACCTCGGGCGACGAGATGATGAGCTATGAGCGTTCCAACAACCGCGGCCAGATCGTGGGCACGGTGCTGGGCAGCCGCCCGGCCAACCGCGATGTGCGCGGCCTCAAGCCCGACGACCGCCGTCGCCGCGCCGCCATCGCCCGCATTGAGCTGTTTGAGCCCGTGGGCAAGGGCGATCTGCTGGAGCTTCGCCACGATAACGAGTTTGACCAGTTCCTAACCACTATTGCCGCCGATGATGCCGCCGCCGGTGACATCATCGAATGTCGCGTGCCCCGCAGCATGCCCGAGGGCTGCCGCGTGCGCATCATCCGCAGCCAGCGCGCCATCGACGCCGCCGGCGCCGCGCTCAAGCGCGACGTGCTGCGCCGCCGAGCTGTTGATGTGTCCGTCGTGGCGCGCCTGGGCGAGCCGTTTACCGTCACACTCACCTGCTGTGACAGCCCCGCGCTCACCGCCACCGCCACGGGCTTCACCGTCGAGGCCGCCAAGACCCGCGCCGTCGAGGCGGCAGACCTGGTTGAGCATGTGGGCCGCATGGGCTCCTCGCCCTTTGAGGCAGCGAGCTTTGACGTTTCGCTCGACGCCGGCTGCGGCATGGGCTTCTCCGCCGTGCATAAGGTGCGCGCCGCCGCTTGCAAGGCGCTGGAAGAGGCCATTCTGGCACCCTACGAGGAGCGCGCGAAAACGCTCGAGTTGCCGGTGCTCGACAAATGTACGCGCTCCATGCCCGAGCACTACCGCGATGAGCCGCAGATCTGCGCCACCGTCACGTCGCTCGACGCCGCCGAGGCCGCTCGTGCCGAGGGCGCCACGCGCATCTACATGACCACCGACGCACTCGATGCGGCCGAGCTCTCCCCTGCCGATGCATTTGAGCAGGGTATCGTGCCCGTACTCGACGAGGTCTGCCGCGCCGCCGACCACGAGCGCGTCGATCCCTGGATCAATGCCGGAGCCACCGTCGCCGTCGGCAATATCTCCGAGCTTGCTCTGGCCGCCCAAGTTGGTGCCACGGCGGAGGTCCGCTCTTGCCTGCCGGTTCACAACACGCCCTGCATGGAAGCGCTTGCCGAGCGCGGAGCCGGTGCGTTTTGTCTCTCGCCCGAGATCACGCTCGACGAGATTGTCTCGCTCGGCGCCGCCGCGCCCGCGGCTCTGGGCATCACCGTCTTTGGCCGCCCGCGCGTCATGACAAGCGAGCATTGCATTCTGCAGGTTGCCAACGGCTGCATCCACGATTGTGCCAACTGCCGTCTGCGTGCCCGCAAGCTCTCGCTCAAGAATATCGACGGAAAGGTCATGCCCGTCCGCACCGACATCCATGGCCGCTCTCGCTTGTACGACGCCTACCCCATCGACCTTACGCCGCAGGTACCACAGCTGCTCGATGCCGGCGTGCGTCGTCTTATGGTGGACGGCACGCTGCTCGAGGCCGATGAGATTGGCCGTGCCGTCGCCCGCGTCCGTCGCGCCGTCGAGGCCGCGCAGGCCGGCCGCAAGCCCGCCGCCCGCCTACGCGGGGCGACCTCGGGCTGCATGTTTGTGGGAATCAGCTAACCGAAAGGCTTACACGTGAACGAAGAACCTCAAGTCCTCTACTGCGACGCCTGGCTCATGGCCATCGACAAGCCCGCCGGCATGATCGTCCACGGTGACGGCACCGGCGAGCGCACGCTTACCGACTACGCCAGCGATCTGCTGCTGGCGATGGGCGACGGCTTTGCCGCGACCGATATGCAGCCGCTCAACCGCCTTGACCGCGACACCACCGGCGTGGTGTTATTTTCGCTCGACAAGCAGACGCAGCCCGCCTTTGACCAGATGGTCATCGACCACGCTTTCGAAAAGCACTACCTGGCACTCGCCGAGGGCAAGATCGACTGGAACGAAAAGCTCATCGACAAGCCCATCGCCCGCGACCGCCACGACAGCCGCAAGATGCGCGTCGGTGCCAGTGGCAAGCCGTCGCAGACGCGCGTGAAGGTGCTCAAGCGCCTTAAGAGCCGTCGAGGCCTGCCCGCGCGTTCGTATATCGATGTCGAGCTGCTCACCGGCCGCAAGCACCAAATCCGCGTGCATCTGGCGAGCGAGCGTCATCCCCTGGTTGGCGACGACCTGTACGGCACGCCGCGTCCTTGCGGCCTCATGCTCCACGCCCACAGTGTGTCCTTTACGCATCCCGTAACCGGCGAGCACATCCACATCGAAGCCCCCTGCCCCTGGGAACCCTAAAACCTGCCAAATAGGGACAGGTTTATTTTGGCAGGTTTTATCTGGGCAAACGTCAAAACCACCACGATGGCTCAGCCGTGGCGCCAAAACGTCTCGATCTGTAACAGTTAGAACCCATTTTCCGGTCTATCTGTTACAGATCGAGACATTCGAATCCCCCGCAAGAGAAAATCTCAATCTGTAACAATAACTCGGCAAAATCGGTCCCAGCTGTTACAGATCGAGACAAAGGGACGGCGCGGTTCGGAAGTATCTCAATCTGTAACATCTAGCCCACTTTTAACGGTCCAGTTGTTACAGACTTAGACAAACCGGTAGACAACAAAAGCGGCAACGCCCGTAATGGACGTTGCCGCTTTTCTATTGAGAAAACTGAATGGTTTTGACCTTGCCCCACTGCTAGACCGTGATGACGTTGTCCATTGCCCGGTACTTGGCGGGCACCTCGCCTGCGGTAATAATCGTTGCATCGCGGAAGTCCGCGAACTTGACGGGCGCCACCATGCCAAATTTACTGGCGTCCGAGATTACGAAGCGTTTGGCGGTATGACGCATCGAGATACGCTTGACCTGCGCTTCCTCGATATCCGGCGTGGTGAGACCTTGCTCGGCGGCGATGCCATTGGAACCCCAAAAGCCGCAGTTGAAGTTATAGCGGTCCAGGGTTGCCAAGGCATCGGGACCGACGAGCGCCTCGGTCTCGGGCTTGAGCTCACCACCCAGCACAACGGCGCGCATACCGCGCAGGGCGAGATGCTGGGCATGGAGCACAGAATCGGTCACATAGGTGACGCCGTCGAGATGCGGAAGATGCTCGATGAGCTTGAGGGTCGTGGAGCCCGAATCGATATACACAAAGCTATCGAGCTCCACCAGGGCCGCGGCACGGGCGCAGATGCGCTCCTTGTCATCGTTATGGAGATCACTGCGCTCGCTGATCGTCAGGTCACGCGTCACGTGCGCGCGCTCAAGACTCGTCGCGCCTCCGTGCACCTTGGCGATACGGTGCGCGCGGTCGAGCGTTTGCAAGTCACGGCGAATGGTGGACGGTGTCACGCCCAGGGCCTCGGCAAGCTCCGGCACGGTAACCGAGCCGGTCCGCTGCACCATCGACACGATCGCGTTGAGCCTATCTTCCGCAAGCATCGCTTACTCCTCCTCGGGGTACACGACTCCCCAATCGGCGCGGAGCTTGGTCATGAGCTCCATCACATCAGAAGCATAATCCAGAAGCTCACGCTTGGAATCGTCGCCGGCGACGGCCTTCTCCAGGTCAGCCATCTCGTAGCACAGGGCATAGGCCTCGGTGCCCGCGGCGACCTCCTCGCGATGACCGTCCGCGGTCCACACGATCGTCGCGTGATCGGCGCGCGGATACTCGTTGACCTCGACATAGCAATTGTCAAAGCTGATAACCGAGCGCTTTGGCTGCTTGGAGTGGAGCGTAAGGCTCACGACGCCCAGCTGCTGCTCGGCATTACGGCAGACAATGCCACCCGCGACGTCAACACCAGTCTCGCAGGTATTGCCCAGAGACACGACCTCGACGGGTTGGCTGGCCATAAACAGGCGCATGACGGAGAGCGCATACACGCCGATATCGAGCATGGCGCCGCCGGCAAGACTGCGGTTGTAGAAGCGGTTAGTCAGGTCGCCGTACTCCTTATAGCTGCCAAAGTTGAGCTGAACGAGGTTCATGCGGCCAAAGTCGCCCGCATCCATGCGACGGCGCAGCTCCTGATACAGCGGCATGTGAAGCACCGTGGTGGCATCCATAAGGACCACGTTGTGATCATCGGCGATGGCGCGGGCCTCGTCGAGCTCGGCAGAGTTGAGGGTAATGGCCTTCTCGCAGAGCACGTGCTTGCCGGCGGCCAGCGCGGCACGCAGATAGGTAATATGCGTGTTGTGCGGCGTGGTGATATAGACGGCATCGATGTCCGGATCGGCGTAGAGGTCCTCAACCGTCTCATACACCTTCTCGACACCATACTGCTCGGCAAAAGCCTGAGCCTTGGACAGCGTACGGTTGGCGACACCCGCGAGCTTGCGACCGGCCAGAGCGAGGGACTGGGCCATTTGGTTGGCGATAACGCCGCAACCGATTACAGCCCAGCGAAGCTCGGGTGCCGTAAAGATGTCGTTAGGGAACGGCATGTCCTGAACCGAAGCGAATGCTGCTTTGGCGGCTGCCGCGGCGTCGAGTGGAGCCTGCTTGGAATCTGCCATATGTGCCTCCTGGGTCATGGAGCGTCTAACATTTCTGCCGTCTCTATATTCGCACAAATTAGCGCGTATGTGCGTACTTTTGCGTATATAACCGCTAAATGGTCAAAATACAGCCGCAGACGGCGCTTATACACGCATAGCCACGCAATCCTACGCACACAAATACGCACAAATGCGCACTAATCATTACTCAGAGACGGGGAATTCTGCTTAGAACTCGAAAGACAGGATGATCCGCTTCGCCTCGTCGCTCATGGCGCGCTGCAGCTCTAAGGACCGTCCCAAACTGCCGACAGAAAAGGAACGTCCCAAACTGCAGACAGAAAAAGAACGTCCCCAGGCGCCGGCATTTCAAGAGCGCTCATTTAAGTCTGTCCCCAATAAGTGCAATCACTCATGTAAGTCTGTCCCCAATGAGTGGGAGCAATCAGAGACTCTTTGCGAGGGAGGCCGGACGTGGCCTTCCTCGTTTTTATTCATGGACTTTAGTCCGTGCCGCACGGCACGCGCGGCATAGAAAGCCACCCGCTCAGCGGGTGGAGGCCAATTTCCGCTACGCGACAAAAACCTTCCCCCTAGCATGAGGATTGTTCAGGTCATCATGCTAGGGGGAAGGTGATTGCTGTGGCCCAGAAAGCCAACAGCCTCGCGCACACGAAATGGCTGTGCAAGCACCGCATCGCACCGAGATCAAGCTCATCGCCGCCATCGTCGAGAAGCACCCCAAGGTGCGCTTTGCCGCGAGCTGCACCTCGGCCCACGCCGACCTCTACGACCGCATGGAGCAGGCCCTGTGCGAGCGCGTGGCCAACGCGGTGGAGGTCGTCCGCTCCGACATCAGCCCCGCGTTTCTTGTCCACACCGGTCCAAACCTCGTGGGTGTGGCGGTCCAGGGACTCTAGCGGAGGCGGGGCGTCCTGCCCCAAAAACAAATGCAAAAGACGAGCGCTTCTTGCCGCTCAATTGGCAAGAAGCGCTCGTCTTTTCTTAACGCGTTGTATGGCGGAGAGAGCGCAAGTTACGCGAGCGCCCTTCTTGCCAGCTCGGCCGCGCCGAGGATTCCTTGGTCGCCGCCGCAGCCCGGGGCGCAGATGTAGCTCTCCATGTCCTTAAGCTCGGCGGTCTGGATGTAGCCACCCAGATATTCGAGGGTCTTCTTGCGGACGATGCCGTAGAGCTGCTCCTGGTGCATCACGCCGCCGCCGAGGACGATGCGGCGAGGCGAGTACATGAGCACGAGGTTCGCGCACATCTGCCCCAGATAATCCCCCTCGAGCGCCCACAGCTCATCGTTGTCCGCGAGCTCGGCCGCGGGCTTTCCCCAGCGCGCGGCGATGGCGGGGCCGGAGGCGAGGCCCTCGAGACAGTTCGCGTGGCTCGGGCAGACGCAGCGTCCCTCCTCGGTGGGACGGGTCCTTACCAGCATGTGGCCGGCCTCGGGGTGCAGCATGCCGTGAAGGAGCCTGCCCGCGCACATGACGCCCGCGCCCACACCGGTGCCGATGGTCACGTAGACGGCGTCCTCGAGCCCCTTGCAGCAGCCGAAGACCACTTCGCCGAGGCAGGCAACGTTCACGTCCGTGTCGTAGGCCACCGGAATCCCGAGGGCGTCGGCGAACGCGGCGCGAAGACCATAGCCTCGCCACGCGAGCTTGGGGGTCTGCAGGATGGAGCCGTAGCGCTCGTCGGCGGGGTCGACGCAGGTCGGGCCGAAGGCGCCGATGCCCAACGCGTCCACATCGCGGGCGGCGAACCACTCGATCATCTGCGGGACGGTCTCGGCGGGCGCAAGCGTCGGGGTCTCCATACGGTCGAGGACCTCGCCGTCGCCGGACACCACGGCACAGACCATCTTGGTCCCGCCGGCCTCGAGGGCGCCGAGCCTCATTTGCTTTTCGCTCATGTGATCCTCCTTGCAAAGGGGCGCCCGCAGCCATGGTCAACCGCGGGCGCCCATAACGTTGGCATGTTTCGAGGCGACCCTACCTGGGCACGCGGTCCTGCCTTGCGGCAAACGGGGCGAGCACGGCGTGCGGCTCGCTTTGGTACCAGTAGGCGACGGTGGAGATGTCGTCCTCGCGCTCGTAGAGCTTGATGTCGTCGTTGCCGAGGTCCTGGAATGTCACGCGCAGGTCCTCCTTGAACGAGATCGGGTCGGGAAGGTGCCACCTGTAGAGACCGTGCCTGGGCAGCGCGTCGTCGTTGGTCGCGAGCATCGGGTTCGGGTTCGGCTTGCCCGCGCTGAAGCGGTCGCGCGTGGCGTCGCGCGTCGAGCGGTACGGGTAGCCGGCGAACAGCGTGTTGAAGCACTGCGCCTCGGGCAGCGCGTGGGGCGGCCTGTCGAGAAAGGCCCAGGCACCGCCGAAGTAGTCCTCGGCTCCCGTCGAGGTGACCGTGGGGAACTCCTCGTCGCCGTCGAGGAAGAACTTCATCTCGCCCTCGCCCCACCAATAGCGCTCCAGGGCGCACAGGGCCATGTAGGTGCCGACGTAGTAGCCCTTGCCGCGCACGCCGTCGAGCACGGTGTAGTCGACGCCCCTGCGGGTGCTGCGCTCGCGGTTAAAGCGAGCGTGGAAGTACATGGCGTCGTCCGGCACGTCGGTGAGCGCGTAGTTGAACGTGTAGAAGATGTACTTAATGAACCCGGGGTGCTCGCTCGTAAGCGTGACCTTGGCGTGCTTCCTGAAGGGCATCTCGAAGTAGCAGTTCATGCCGCCCGTCGGGTTCACGCAGATGGGCATTGAGTTGACAATGGCGCGCTCACCGAAGCCGTTACAGAAGAAGTCGCCGACAGGGCACTCGACCGAGGGGGTCTCCTCGTCGTCCCAGTAGAAGCGCAGCACGAGGTCGCGCATGACGAAGCTGCCGGCGGCGGTCTTGTCGGGGACGGTCATCCAGATGTGGCGGATGATGCCGGGGCCCTCGATGTCCGCGAGCGTGATGGTCTCGCCGGACTCAAGGGGCACGCAGCACGAGCCCTTGCGGCCGACGCCGAGGTGGCTGGCCGACATGGCGGCGCGGCCCTTCTCGCCCGTGATGTTCTCGGGGGTGATGGCGCGGCTTTCCTCACCGCCGTGCATCCACACGTCCTTAAGGAACTCTCTCATCGTCGACCTCCTCTATTCGTCGTCGTCGCACTCGGCAGAACTGACACCGTTCACGTAGATGATCTGCTGGCGCGCCTCGTTGACGAGGGCATCGAAGTCGAGCTTCTCGTCGGGGCGCGCGAGCGCGACCGTCATGGCGAGCGGGAGGTTGACACCCGCGATCACGTGGATCCGGTCGGAGGCGAAGCGGGAGAAGCGCTGGTTCACGCTGCCGCCGAACGCGTCGGTAAGGACGACGACCTCGTCAGTGCCCGAAAGAGCCGCCTCGACCGCCGCGTCGAGCCCCTCGCCGTTGTCGTTCACGTAGGCGCACACGGCGTTGACGGCGTCGCCCTTACCCGTAAGGAACTCGAGGGTGTCCTTGAAGCCCTGGGCGAGAAGGGAATGGCTCGCCACAACTATCTTTCTCATTGATTCACCAATCTCTTGGGTCGAAGCTAAGCGAGGATGCCGGCGGCGGAGGCGACCATCGCGAGGACAATCACCACGAGGATGAGGGCCGTCATGCTCGCGTTCTTCTTGGTAAGAAGGTAATACGCGCTTCCCGTGATGGCGGCGGGGATCATGGCAGGCAGGATCTTGTCGAGCAGCGGCTGGATCTCCATCGCGACGTCGCCGAAGCTGAAGCTAATCGGGCAGGTGACGCCGATGACCGAGGCGATGAGGCAGCCGACCACGGTGAGGCCGAGCACGGAGGCGGCGGCAGTGAGGTTGGGAAGCTTCTCGCTGAAGTCGGTGACGAGCTTCACGCCCTGCTTGTAGCCGAACTCGAGGGCGTGCATGCGGACCCAGAAGATGGCCAGGATGAGCGCGAACCAGATGCCGGCTCCCACGGGGTTGCCCTCGATGGCCATGTAGGCGGCGATGGAGCCCATGATGGTCGGGATCATGGTCATGAGCAGGGAGTCGCCGACGCCGGCGAGCGGTCCCATGGTGCCGATCTTCAGGTCTTGGACGGCGTCCGCCGCCGCTAGGCCGTCGCGCTCCTCCATGGCCACGCAGGCGCCAAGGATGATGGCGGCGAGCCAAGGCTGGGTGTTGTAGTAGCGGAAGTGGTTGTTGAGCGCTTGCTTATAGTCCTCGTCGTTCGTGTAGATCTTCCTCAGGACCGGCGAGAGGGCGTAGGCGACTGAGGCGCCCTGCTGGGTCTGGTAGTTGAAGGTGCACACGCTCATGAGCCAGCGCCAGTTCGCGTTGCGCAGGTCCTTCTTGGTGACCTTGTAGCCGGAGGGCTTGCCCTTGGCGACGGCGGTGATGTTCTCGTTTTCCATGGTTACTCATCCTCTCCGATGAAGGCGTCTGCGGAAGCGTGGGCGGCGAGCTCGGTGTCCCTCTCGGCGCGCTGGTAGAACGCGATCGCGAGGGCAAAGCCGACGATGGCGGCGCCGATGATGGGCACGTTCAGGAAGGCCGAGAGGAAGAAGCCGGCGAGCAGGTACTGGAAGTACTTGCCGGTGGGCATGTAACGCAGCAGCATCGCGATTCCGACGGCCGGGAGCATCTTGCCGGCGAGGGTGAGGCCGGAAAGGAACCACTGGGGCATAACCTCGAGGAGCCAGTTGACGGCGGGCTGGCCGAGGGTCACGGAGACAAAGACGGGCAGGGCGGCGCACAGGCCGAAGAGCACGGGGCAGACCCACAGGATGGCGTTCATCTGCTTGAACTTGCCCTCGTCGCAGAACTTCTGGGACTTCTCGACGACGAAGCCGTTGAGGATCTTGACGATGACGTCGAGCTGGATGCCGAGCATGCCGACCGGCAGGCCGATGGCGAGGCCCGTGTCCGCGCCCAGGGTCACGCCGTAGGCTGTGGCGATGATGGCCATCGTGCCGTAGTCGGGAATCGACGAGCCGCCGAAGCCCGCGACGCCGAGCTGCATGAGCTGGATGGTGCCGCCGATGACGAGACCGGTCTGCCAGTCGCCCATGACGACACCGGTGATAAGGCCCCAGAAGACGGCATAGTTGACGAAGATCATCGGGATGCCGTAGTAGTCCACGTGCTTGATGAAGGCCAGCAGGGTCAAAAGGACGACCTGCAGGATAGTGAAGTTGACCATGATCCCTCCTTAGATGAGGTCGGCGACGGAGACGGGCTTGTCGGCGGGCACGAACTGTGCCGTCACCTTGACGCCGCGGGCGATGAGCGCCTTGTAGCTCTGGACGTTCTCGGCGGAGGCATAGGCGCGCTGGGTGAGCTGGACGCCGCCCTCCTTGACAAGAGAGCCGCCGACGATCAGCGACGGGAGCTCGATGCCCGACTCGACCAGGTGAAGGATCGTCTCGGGCTCCTTGGCGATGACAAAGACCTTCTCGCGGTCGTACTTGCCCGCCGCGAAGTTCTTGAGCGCGGTCTGCTCGGAGATGATCGAGACGGCCATGCCCGCGGGGCGCGCCATCCTCATGGTGGACTTCAGGACCTCGTCGCCGGCGACCTTGTCGTCGATGACCATGACTCGGGTCGCGCCCGACACCGGGGCCCACTGCGTCACGATGATGCCGTGAAGCAGGCGATTGTCGATTCGTGCCATAACAACACTCATGTTTGCTCCTATCAAATGAAGTTTTACGTTCGGTACTGCCTCGGCGCTATCCGGATTCGCGCCGGGCAAGGGGTTATCGGATTATTGAGGACGCGCGGTCAGCTTGCGGCGGCGCGGGGAAGGTCACTCGTCGAGCAGGAGGTCCGAGGAGCCGAGGCGCTCTTCTCGCGCCGGGGCGGCGCTCACGCTTATGTAGTCGAAGACATATGCGATCTCGCTTACGGGAACCTCTACGCGATAGCGCGTCGAGATGCTCGAGAAGCTCTGCCTGAAGGACTCGATGAAATCGGCGCGTTCCTCCTCGAAGCGGTCCTGGCCAACGTAGGTCTCAATGGGGTTTCTGGTAACAAGGCGCTCGACGAGACAGCAGAGGTGAACGTAGAGCCCAATGATGGCGTTACTGCCGATCTTCTCGCCTGTCCTGCGCTGAAGCTCGTGCACGGCGCTCTCGATCTCATGGAATAGCCGCTCCGGGTCGAGGATGGTGATGGAGCGGATGACGTTCTGCAGCGTCATGTTCGAGAGCAGCTTCTCGTGGAAAGAAGAGAGCTCGGAAGCGTCAAGCCACCTGCCGAACACGGCATCAACCTTAGAGGCGGACGCCGTCGACATGATGTCCTCGAGGGCGACGAAGGGGACGGAGGCGACCCCGGGGTCTCCCGTGCCGATGACGGCACAGACGCGGTGCTCGGAGAAAACGGCGTCGTTCGACCCGTTCGCGACGAGCTGCTTGAAGGGCCTCGTGAGCAGGCGCGCGCCTATGGTGCGCGGGAGGCTCTGCGAGACGAGCTGGCGTATCCTCTCCGCGGCGTCGACCCCGGACTCGGAGCAGAAGACGATGGCGTCCTCACGGTTGACGCGCTCGATCATCTTGCAGTGCGTCACGCACGCGGCGGTCGCATCGCCAAGAACCTCGGCGATGGACTTGCCGCCGAGCAGCCCGACCCCGATCTCGAGCGCAAGACCGGTAGAGACGTTGTTCACCACGCCGATAGTGGAGTCGGTAACGTTCTCGAGGGCCTTATAGGCCTCCTCCAAGGAGCCCATGTCGACGAGGAACACGACCCCGGTGCAGTAGGAATGGCGGTCGACGAGGCGCTGGAGCGGACCGACGATGTCCTTCAGCTGCTGGTCGTAGGGCATGTCGACAGCCTCGTACACATGCATGCCGAGCATACGGTTCGCCGCGTCGGCGATGCTCGTCGCCGTTGAGTAGCCGTGGGACAAGATGACGCAGAGCGTCCGAAGGGCCTTCGCATCGCGAGACTCCGATGCGACGCACAGCGTCAGAAGCGTCTTCGTGAAGTGATCGAGCGAGATTCCCAGCGCCCCTTCCACGTCTGCGGCGACCTGATCGGAGACACTCGAGGCAAACGGCAATTCGGAGGTCACGGCACCGAGGAGATGGGAGATTTGCTCCGCACAGGCAGACTTTCGCTTAGCCAGGCCGATACCCGGCCACAACTGCAGGCAAATCTCCTGGGCCAGTAGAAAAGCGACCTTCCTCGAAAGCTCGATGCCATAAGAAGAGCCTGCGTCGGCAAGGACCGCGCCCACGACGCGCTCGAAGGCGCGCGACCTCGAGGAGGCGACGCCGTGGTCGAAAATCAAGTGATCCTCAACGCCGCGCACAGCGGAGACAGCTTGCGAGACAAGCTCGGAGACAGAGAGCTCCCCGGCGCAGAATCGCTCATCGAGGGAGCACAGGGCATCGAGCGCCTGCTCGACCGGCCCTGTGCTCTCGGCGGCATCCAGAGACGCGTCGATCAGAACGCCATCGTCGGGCTGTTGATCGATCTGCGCGGAGGAGAGGAGCCCGCTGGGAAGAAGATACGGGCGAACGACGACGTAGTCGCCCTCGCGATTGAGGAACGCTTTGGCGCAGCAGTTCGTCACGCAGGCGCGCAAGCCGGCGATGTTATCGGAAAAGTCCGCGTTCACGAGGCAACGGTATGCGCCGCGGCTGATCTTCACATCAGAACCGATTCGGCACCCCTCGCTGCGCAGGAAGCTCAAGATGAGATCCTCGCGCTCCTCGGGGGTCCGCTCCTTGAGTGAGGGGACGCGGGCACAGATGGGCATTTTGCTGTAGGCCGAGGAAACCTTCAGGTCATCGGCGGAAAGCGTCGTCGAAAGAACGAGGCGAGCGCGCGGCGCATCCTGGGAGGCATCGAGCCCGAGGGCCGTCGCAAGGCAGTGCTCCATCGCAGAGGGAGAGAGTGCCTCGATGCCGTTGACAAAGACCACACCCCCGCGCGCTTTCGCGATCGACTCGTCAAGAAGCCCGTTGAACGAGGCGGCGTCCGGGACCCCGGCGCAGTCGATGCGCACATAGGAGGAGTCGCGGGACAGCAAGCCCTGGTTCTTGCCGTACTCGTACACAAGGCGAGAAAGGAAAGACTTACCGACACCCACGCCGCCGCTCAAGAGGATGGGCAGGCCAAACGGAGGGTACTGAACCGCAGCCTTGCACTGCTCGACAACGGAGCTGAGGCTCATGTCGAAGCCCACGGCACGCGCGAAGTCGCGGTGATCGGCGATTCCCGTCGCTTGGATGAGGTCGGCGAGCGAGGCGTACTCGCTTGCAGAGAGCTTTACCTGAAAACGCTTCTGGAACGCGCGGCGATGAAAATAACGGACAGGCCTGCCCGCCACCTTAACCACAAGACCGGCGCGAACAAGGTCGTTGAGGTACTGGCTCGCCAGGCTCCTGGAGATGATGAGCGTCTCGGCGATGTCGGAGGTGGACAGACGGGCAAGGTCGTCGAGCGAGACGGCAGAGGTGAGGGCCTCGAGATGCTCGAGAATCCTGTCCCTCATGTCGACGGGTTTCTTTGCCAAGCTGTCCTGTGTGGTCTTGTCCATGACTTCTTACCTCCTCGTACAAGGAGTATAAGGGGAGAACAGAGAACGGAAGGGGGCGCGTGGGGGAATCAACAGCTCCGAGGAAAAGTCCACCACTTGAGGGGCAGAAAACAACGGCCATTGAACATTCAGGGCCGACGCTCAACACTTCGGCTCGACACTTCGCTTTGGAAAGGGCCCCGGCGCGCCGGGGTCCCAACATAAAGAAGGGCCCCGGCGCGCAGGGCCTAAAGCTTAACCATGCGCGCGGCGATGCGGGCGCAGTCGCAGGCGGCCTTCTTCTCGAAGGTGTTGTAGTCGACGACCCGGCCCTCGGCGCAGGGCTTGTCGCTGATGGCGCGCACGACGACGAGGGGCACGCCGTTGAGATAGGCGGCCTGCGCGATGGTGCAGCCCTCCATCTCGCAGCACAGGTCGCCGAAGGTCGCGAGGATTCGCTCCTTCTGTTCCGCGGGCGAGACGAACTGGTCGCCGGAGACGACGCGGCCCTTGAGGACCTTAATGTCGGGGGCGACGGCGGCCGCGGCGGCGCACGCCGCCAGCAAGGGCCGGAACGGATCGCGCAAGATCAAGGCGTCGCCCGGGAGGTCGGGCGTTACCGTCAGCCGGCGCCGCGTCTGCCGCATCATGAGGGAGAACGGCCTGGCCGGCGCATACGGCAGGAAGAGGTTCAAGGTGCACCCCGGGGCGGTCAACGAGGCCGACGTGTCGAACGTCGTCGCGCGCGGCTTCGGCGGCAGGGCGCCGTGCACCCATATATGCAGCGACTTGGCCTGCGTGCGCGTCGGGGCGTCGTGGAACTACGTCTGCCTGCTCGTCGACCTCTGCAACGGGGAGATCGTCGGCCACTCCGAAGGACCGAGGAGGGACGCACGAGCGCCGAGCCAAGCTCTTGGATTACGTGCACTGGTACAACAACTTCAGGATCCACTCGACGCTGGGCTACATGTCGCCGGTCGAGTTCAGGGAGGCGGGGCCGTCCCTCCCGGAATCGTCCAAATAAGTGTTGCCAATCCATAGCCGATCCAGCCATCATCTTCGCGAAGGCGGACGTCAGGAAAAGCTCGGCTTGAGCTCGGTCGGACGCGGTCTGTGGGGCATCATTCAGGCTCAGGGGGTCTCCTTGTCTTCTTCGGTCGCAACCTGAATGATAGGGACGGCCCCTTCTCTCTTTCCCCTTCGTTTTCGACGCGTCACCCTCTCGGCGGGCTTAAGGCCCGCGCTCGCGGGTGCAGGGGCTACGCCCAAATCCCAAAAACGTAACGACGTGCTCGAAGCGTTTCCGGACGTCAGCGTAATCTCAAATCCCGTTCGTCAACTCATGGGCAAGCCACCTGAGACTACTCATTTCTCCTACTGGCAATGAAAACCTGCGACCTGCAGTTTTGCAAACTGCTTGAAAGCCACCTGCGTTGATTCACTTCCTATTGCAGCTGGCGGCTTGCACGCGAAAAGGCATTTAAGTTTCAAAACGGGCGTTTTCGGCGCTATCGAGCCTCCAAAGGCATCCCGCCGCGCCCTTTGGGACAAAAACAAAAACTCAAAGCCCTGAGTTCGAAAATAGTTTTTGGAGTTGTCCCGACTTTTGTCCCCGAAGCCGACGAAACGCGACAGGGTGTCACCTGGCGGCACTCGATTCGAGACGGCACCGAAAACTGGATGCAACCGGAATGACAGGACGGCAGAACCGAAGCCATCGAGTAGGGATAGAAAAAAGCCCGGGTGCCATGGCATCCGGGCCTTTGCTAGCAACTTGATGTTGCGGGCAGCTTAGAACTTGTGGCCGCACTTCTTGCAGACGCGCAGCTTGTTCTTGCCGTCCTTCTCGTGACCGACGCGGGTAACCTTACCGCACTCGGGGCAAACGAGATTGACGTTGGAGGCGTCGATGCGAGCCTCCTGCGAAACGATGCCGCCCTGCTGGTTGGCAGCGTTGGGCTTGACGGCCTTCTTGACGACCGAAACGCCCTCGACAACGACCTTGTTCTCGGCGGGGAGAGCACGCAGGACAACGCCCTGCTTGCCGCGATCCTTACCAGAGAGAACCTGGACCTTATCGCCCTTCTTGATATACATATATCTCCCCTAACTACAGGGTCTCGGGAGCGAGCGAGACGATCTTCATGTACTTCTTGTCACGAAGCTCGCGAGCGACGGGCCCGAAGATACGGGTGCCGACGGGCGAACCATCGTTGTTGATGACAACGCAGGCGTTCTCATCAAAGCGAATGTAGGAGCCATCCTTGCGGCGGATCTCCTTAACGGTGCGAACGACGACGCAACGGACAACGTCCTTCTTCTTGACGTTGGCGCCAGGGGTAGCCTCCTGGACAGCACCGATGAACACATCGCCGATGCCTGCATAACGACGCTTGGAACCGCCAAGCACCTTGATGCAGCGAATCTTGCGAGCGCCGGAGTTGTCGGCGACGTTCAGCATGGTTTGCATCTGAATCATGGTAGATGTTCCTCCGAACTAAGAACCGAAGAGAGGTGCGCAGCCTTTATACGGCCCGTGGTATGCAAGCCAGGCATACGCACATCTTCGGAAACGTACAAGTCGTAAGAGCGACTGCTTATTTAGCGCGCTCGACGACCTCGATGAGGCGCCAACGCTTCATCTTGGACATAGGACGGGTCTCCATAACGCGGACGGTATCGCCCACGCCAGCCGTGCACTCCTCGTCGTGAGCGTGCAGCTTCTTGGAGCTGGTCATCATCTTGCCGTACTTGGGGTGACGCTTGCGCTCGGTGATGGTGACAACAATGGTCTTGGCACCGGAGACGGAGGTAACGACACCCGTACGGACCTTACGCGAGTTACGCGAATCAGTCATGTTCTCTCCTTAGGTCCTACTCGGCGACAGCGGACTTCTCCGCTGCGATCTCGCGGGCGCGCTGCTCCGTGAGGACGCGAGCGATGTCCTTCTTCACGGTGTTGACGCGAGCGGTGTTGTCCAGCTGGCTGGTGGCCATCTGGAAACGAAGGTTAAAGAGCTCGGCGCGCATTTCCTTCAGCTTCTCAACGAGCTGAGCGTCCGAGAGCTCACGAATCTCTGCGGGCTTCATTAGTTCTCCTCCTTGGCGGCGGCGGCGTCCTCAGCAGCCCACTTGGCCTCGAGAGCGGCCTCCTCAGCCATCTCCTTCTCGATGCGCTGCTCAGCGTTCTTGGCAGCAACAATCTTGGTCTTGATGGGAAGCTTGTGCTGTGCAAGACGCAGAGCCTCGCGAGCGACCTCCTCGGGCACGCCCTTGACCTCGAACATGATGCGGCCGGGCTTGACGACGGCCACCCACTCCTCGGGATTACCCTTACCAGAACCCATGCGAGTCTCGGCAGGCTTCTTGGTGATGGGCTTATCGGGGAAGATCGTGATGTAGACACGACCGCCACGCTTCATGTAGCGGGTCATGGCAATACGAGCGGCCTCGATCTGACGGTTGGTGATCCAATGGGCCTCGAGAGCCTGGATACCAAACTCGCCGAAATGCAGCTCGGTATTACCCTTGGCCTGGCCCTTCATGGAGCCACGCTGCACCTTGCGGTGAAGAATACGCTTAGGGGCAAGCACTACTGACCCCTCCTCTCGGAGTTACGACGACGAGGACGGGAAGAGCCCTCGAGTGCAGGGTTGGGAACAGGCTGGCCCGGGAGCTTCTCGCCCAGGTAGATCCAGACCTTCACGCCGCAAGCGCCCATGGTGGTGCTGGCGACAGCCGTGCCGTAGTCGATCTTGGCACGGAGGGTGTGCAGAGGCACGCGACCCTCGCGGTACCACTCACGACGGCCCATCTCGGCACCGCCGAGACGACCGGAGCACTGGATACGGATGCCCTTAGCGCCGGCCTTGCGGGCAGACTGGACAGCCTTGCGCATAGCGCGACGGAAGGCAACGCGGCCCTCGAGCTGCTCGGCGATAGACTGAGCAACGAGGTTGGCGTCGAGCTCGGGGCGCTTGATCTCGACAACGTCGACGGAGAGCTGGCCCTTGGAGACGCCAGCGACCTTCTCGAGCTCGGTGCGGAGGGTATCGATCTCGGCACCCTTCTTACCGATGACAACGCCGGGGCGAGCGGTGAGGATGATGACCTTCACCTTGTCGCCAGCGCGCTCGATCTCGACGCGGGAGACAGCTGCGCGGGAAAGACGCTTCTCGAGGTACTTGCGGATCTCGAGATCGTTACCGAGGGTCTTAGCGTAATCCTTCTCTGCGAACCAGCGGGAGCGCCAGTTCTCGGTGATGCCAAGACGGAAGCCGGTGGGGTAGACTTTCTGACCCATACAGCTTTACGCCTCCTTTCGAGGAGCAACGACGACGGTGATGTGGGAAGTACGCTTCAGAATGCGAGAAGCGGAACCCTTGGCGCGGGGACGGATGCGCTTAAGCGTCGGACCCTCGTCAACATAGGCAGCGGCGACAACCAGGTTGTCGGCACGCAGACCGTTGTTGTTCTCGGCGTTCGCAACGGCGGAACGGAGAACCTTCTCGACATCCACGGCGACGGCGCGGTCGCAGAAGTGGAGGATGTCGAAGGCCTGAGCGACAGGCTTGCGGCGGATCAGATCGACCACCAGGCGGGCCTTGCTGGGGGAAACACGCACGTACTTAGCGACGGCGCGAACCTCGGTGGCCTCAGTTTCAATAGACTTAGTTGCCATTTACGGTTAACCCCCTATTTGGCCTTGTGGCCACGGAACGTACGAGTCGGCGCGAACTCGCCGAGCTTGTGACCAACCATGGACTCGGTAACATACACGGGCACATGCTTGCGGCCGTCGTGGACGGCGATGGTGTGACCAACCATCTCGGGGAAGATGGTGGACGCGCGGGACCAGGTCTTCACGACGTCCTTCTTGCCAGCCTCGTTCATCGCGGTGATACGCGAGAGAAGGCGAGTCTCCACGAACGGGCCCTTTTTGAGACTTCTGCTCATAAGTGCTTTCTCCTAAAACTCGGTATCCGAAATTACTTCTTACGGCGACGAATGATGTGCTGGTTCGAGACCTTCTTCTTCTTGCGCGTACGAAGGCCCTTCGTCGGCTTACCCCAAGGGGTAACAGAGGGACGACCAGAGGTGTGGTTCTTGCCCTCGCCACCGCCGTGCGGGTGGTCGACAGGGTTCATGACGGTACCGCGGACGGTCGGGCGCACGTTCATGTGACGCTTACGGCCGGCCTTGCCGATGACAATGTTGGCGTGATCGGCGTTGCCGACCTCACCGACGGTGGCGCGGCAGGTAACGAGGATGCGACGCATCTCGGAGGAAGGCATACGGACGATAGCGTACTTGCCCTCCTTGCCCATCAGCTGGCAGGAGTTGCCGGCGGAACGGGCGATAGCAGCGCCCTTGCCCGGCTGGAACTCGACGGCGTGGATGAGCGTACCGACGGGGATGTCGGCGAGGGGCAGAGCGTTGCCCGGCTTGATGTCGGCGTCAGAGCCGGACATGATGGTCTGACCGACCTCGAGGCCCTTGGGGGCCAGGATGTAGCGCTTCTCACCGTCAGCGTAGTGCAGCAGAGCGATGCGAGCGGAACGGTTCGGATCGTACTCGATCGTGGCAACCTTGGCGGGCACGCCGTCCTTGTTGCGCTTGAAGTCGATCACGCGGTAACGACGCTTCACGCCGCCGCCCTGGTGGCGGGTGGTGATGCGGCCGTTGTTGTTACGACCGGCCTTCTTGGGCAGGGGCTCGAGAAGAGACTTCTCGGGCTTGGTGCAGGTGATCTCGGAGAAGTCGGAGATCGTCTGCCAACGCCTACCAGCGGAGGTCGGCTTAAGGTGCTTTACAGCCATTACAATCCCTTTCAATAGGAATCCGTTAGCCATCGCAGACAGGGATTCGAGGTTCTGCCTCGGGTGCGATGACACCGGACGTATACACGGTTCCGGGCGTGTCCATTTTATACGCCCAAAACCTTGAGCTCCCGCCTCCCCTATTTGGGAGGCATGAGCTCACTCAACAGCAGCGAGTCTTAGGCCTGGTTGCCAAAGACCTCGATGGTGTCGCCCTCGGCCAGCGTGACGATGGCCTTCTTCCAAGAACGGGTCTTGCCGGCGACATAGCGCACGCGCTTGGTCTTGGGCTTGACCGTCAGGGTGTTCACGCGAACGACCTTGACGCCGAAGATCTCCTCGACAGCGTCCTTGATCTGATACTTGTTAGCATCCTTGGCGACCTCGAACGTGTACTTGTTCTGCTCCATGCCGGAGAAGGAACGCTCGGACACGATCGGACGGATGATGATCTCGTGGGCGGTCATTTATGCAAGCACCTCCCCGAAGTGAGCGGCGATGTCGGCGGGCATCAGCACGGCGTTGTTGTTGACGAGATCGTAGGTGTTGGCCTCGTCGGCAGTGATGATGAACGTCTTGGGAATGTTGCGGAACGACAGGTAGGCGTTGACGTCCTCATCGCGAACGATGATGGTCAGACGCTTGCCCTCAAGGCCGAGAGCCTTGAGCATGGCGACGGCAGCCTTGGTGGAAGGCTTCTCGAAGCCGTAGTCGTCGACGAGCACGAGCTCGCCATCGGCCAGCTTGGCGGACAGCGCGGAGCGCATAGCCAGCTTGACCTCCTTGTTGTTCATACGCTTAGCGTAGGAACGGGGCTTGGGGGCGAAGACAACGCCACCGTGACGCCACTGGGCAGCACGGATGGAACCCTGGCGGGCACGGCCGGTGCCCTTCTGACGCCAAGGCTTCTTGCCGCCACCGGAAACCTCAGAGCGACCCTTAGCAGACTGGGTGCCCTGACGCCAAGAGGCCATCTGGCACTTGACGATGTGGTGCATAACGTGGATGTTCGGCTCGATGCCGTACACCTCAGCGGCGAGCTCGGCCTCGGCGACCTTCTTGCCCTCGCTGTTCTTTACTTCAAACTTTGCCATTTAAGTGTTCTCCTTGGTATGACGCTGGGCTAAATGGGCTGGGCCCTTAGGCCATACGGATGGCGACGAGACCATTCTTGGCACCCGGGACAGCGCCCTTGACCAAGATGAGGTTCTGCTCGGCATCGATGCGGACAACGGAAAGGTTCTTGACGGTAACGCGCTCGTTACCCATGTGACCGGCCATCTTGACGCCCTTGAGGACGCGCGCAGGATAGGCGCACTGACCGATAGAACCGGGGTGACGCTGGAAGTGAGAACCATGCGTCATAGGACCGCGGCGCTGACCCCAGCGCTTGATGCGACCCTGGAAGCCCTTACCCTTGGAGGTACCGATAACGTCGACCTTCTCGACATCAGCGAAATCAGCGACGGTGACGACCTCGCCGACCTTGTGCTCCTCGCCGTTCTCGACGCGGACCTCACGAAGGAAGCGGACAGGCTCGACGCCAGCCTTGGCGAAGTGGCCAGCCATGGGCTTGTTCACGTTCTTGGCCTTGATGTCGCCGAAACCGATCTGGACGGCGTCATAGCCGTCGGTTGCCTGAGTTTTAACCTGCGAGACAGCGCAGGGGCCAGCCTGGATGACCGTGACGGGAACGACGTTATCGTTCTCGTCCCAAACCTGGGTCATGCCAATCTTGCGGCCGAGAATCATGCTGATCAAGATATGATCCCAACTCTCGCGTGGTCTTGGGACAATGCGTACACCACCGAGCGTACGCCCCTAGAGGACCACTACTTACACGACGTGCTCCCCAGCCTTGTATTGCGCCTGAACTACCTGACAACCCTATTAAGCAGGCATTTTGTCCAGCCAGAATACTCCCCTGGTTTCACACAGCTGTTTAGTATACACGGCTGCGGGCGTATCCATCGAGATTCATATTTCACTCACATTGTTTACGCAGGTAAAGTGCGTGGATGGCTCCCGAGCACGGCGGAGGGCCGGAGAAATATATTAAGGTCCCTGCTCTACAGTCCTGCGCAAGACGGAGAGCACATTAAGTGCTCTCCTTTGCGTGCGGAACTCGCGATGACCTTAATATATTTCTCCGGCCCTCCGCCGTGCTCGGGAGACGACACGTTGATGTCTGCTTAACTCTGCTCGCTCAGCTAATTACTTTGTTGGGGGTCCACTATTTGCTGGAGGGTGAACTTGCATTGCATTGGCTCGCCTTCTGCTTGTGGCTTTTCCTCGTCAAAAACGAAGATCATGATGGCGCAGTTGGGGAGTTTTGCTGGGAGCTCGAAGCCCTCTGGGGCTGCGGCCTTGATAAATTGGCGGCTGGCGCTGCCGTGGCTTACTGCTAGGAGGGTTTCGATACCATCGGCGCCCATGAGATTGGTGAGGGTGCCTACCATGCGTTCTTGCAACGCGTGGCTTCCTTCTCCTCCGAAGGGGACCAGATCCTCGCCGGGGTCCCAGACGTCGGTAGGCAGCGCGTCGTGGGGGCCTTCCTCAAAGGTGCCGTAGCTGCGCTCGATGATGCCTTCGCAGGACTCGACTGCTGCATCCGGGCCGAGGAGTTCGGTTGCGACGAGACTTGCCGTGTTCATGGCTCGGCCTAAGGGCGATGAGACCACTTTGTCGGGGACGACGCCGTGGGCTTTGAGCCACGCGGCTGCCATTCCCGCTTGTTTACGGCCCAGGTCGGTTAACGGTGAATCGCAGCGGCCCTGGACCAGCTTTTTGACGTTGAATTCTGTCTGGCCGTGGCGGAGTAGATATAGCTTCTTCATGCTCTCCCCTTCTGCATCATTTGCTTTATCGGCTCGGCCCTACTCGTGGGTATGCCCTACGTAGTCTTCGTCGATCGTGATCTTGGCAATCGACTTGGGATATTCAGATTCGACACGTTTCGCCAACGCGTGCTTTAGGTCCTCGGCGCTCATCGCCAAATCCGAGGGACGTACGCAGTCAAAGATCACGTTGGTATGCGTGGGACCCGGAACACAGCGTAGGTCGTGGATCGAGAGGCGGCTATCAATCTCCTGGGCCATGGCGTTAATGCGTAAACGCATGCTCGCCACCTTGGGATCGTCGGTCACGATGGGGTCGTAATGGAGCGTGACAATCATGCCGTCTTCGTTCCTAAACGCCTGCTCAATATTGTCGAGCGTGTCATGGCTTTTCAGCGGGCTGACCTCGGCTGCCATCTCGGCGTGAGCGCTTGCGAACTTCCTGCCCGGGCCGTAGTCGTGAACCATCAAATCGTGAACGCCCAAAACGCCGGGGTAGCTCATGATCTTGTCTCGAATGTGCTTGACCAGCTTAGGATCGGGCGTCTGGCCCAAAAGCGGGCTCACCGTATCCTGGATGAGTTCAAAACCGCTCCAGCCAATATAGGCGCCAACGGCAAGGCCGACCCATGCATCAAGATTGATATGCGTCACCTGGGAAACAATCGCGCACGCCAGCACGGCGCCCGTAGCAAGAACATCGTTCTTGGAATCCTGCGCGGTCGCACGCAGCGTCTCGGACTCAATGCGGTCACCGAGCTTTTGGTTGAGGGCCGCCATCCACAGCTTTACGACCATCGAAAGCACTAGAACTGCCACCAGGGCAAGCGAGAACTCGACAGGTTCCGGGTTGACGATACGCTCAACCGAGGACTTCACCAGTTCGATGCCAATAAGCAGCACGAGCGCCGCCACAACCAGACCCGAGAGATACTCGTAGCGGCCATGTCCGTAAGGATGCTCGGGGTCGGCCGGCTTGCTCGCCAGCCTAAAGCCCAGCACGCTCACGATATTCGAGCTGGCATCGGACAGGTTGTTCATGGCATCCGCCACGATCGAAACCGATCCCGACAGCACGCCAATTACGCCCTTCGCAGCACAAAGCGCAACATTGGCGAGAATACACACCACGCCCGTCAACGTGCCCACGCGCGCACGGTCGCCCTGCGCACGACGAACAATCCACTCAACCATCTATATCCGCCCCCACGGTACTACCTATATATCTATTGCTCAAACGGATTGTAGTGTAGCCACTTTGCCCCACAGATACAAAAAGGCCGCAACCCACACGGGCCACGACCTTGGAACATGACAAAGAAATCGCCCTTTGTCGCACGGGTTTATGCGCTTGCTTCGGCCACGCTCTTCGAGGTTTCGGGTGAATCAGCTCCGTCCCCCGTCGTCTGCCCCTTCGCCGGCACCACGCCAAAGCAGTAGCTCAGCGCCGCAGACACCGCAAATGCCACACCGCCGGCAGCACAGCACCACAGCAGGTTCGAGATGCCGCCCGTGGCAAAGCCAATGACCATGAGGACATTCGTCATGCCGATGGTATAGGCCGTAACGTGGCCCACGGCCGCAACAAGGCCTCCGACGGCACCGCCAATGGCCATGCACGTCAGACACCTGCCATATTTAAAGCCGCAACCGTACAGCGCTGGCTCGCTTACGCCGCCAAGAACACCCGAGATTGAATAGCCCAGCATGAGCGCCTTCTCGTCCTTATCCGCAACGCGAAGCGACGCGCCAAAAGGCATGCCCCAAACGGCGAACGTCGCCATCGTCGCGGCAATCAGGATGCACGAATCCGTTCCCACACTCATAAACTGCGCGTACGCAAGCGATAGGACAACGTTGCTGATACCCGCGATCTTAAGAAACTCCCAACCCGCGGCAAGCCCCATGAGCGTGAGCAGCGACACGATGCCACCGGAATTGCCAAGCATAAACATAAGCTGGCCCAACAGCATGCCCAGATAGCTGCCCGCCGGCGCTGTAATACACAGCGAAACCGGAACCATGACGAGCATGGTTGCAAACGGAACGAACGAAAATGCCACGGCCTTAGGGATAACTCGATGAAAGAAACACTCCACTCGCCATAGCACGGGCACCGAGATGAGGACCGGAATAACAGTCGTCGTGTAATCGTTGACCGGCGCGGGAAGCAGACCATACACGGAAGTCATCGATGCCCCCGCCGTCGATGCGGCATCGACGAGCTTAAGCAGATCGGGCGCAATCAATACGCCGCCCAGCATCATGCCCAGTTGTTCCGAGCAACCGAGCTGGCGGGCAGCCGCCCAACCAAGATAGATGGGCAAAAAGTAGTAACCGGCGTTATAGAGCCAACTGTAGAACAGGCGATAGATTTCGGAATCGGCAGGCCACAGGCCCAGCATGCCTTCGCCCATAATGACGGCGACGGTGCGGAACAACGCCGCGCAGACAATAAAGGGCAGCGCCGACATCATGCTTTTGGACAGATAGTCCACCACGGCCATGGCGTTTGATGAAACCGTCGTTGTAAACGAGGTGTTAGAAACTTGTGACATGGAACGCCTTTCCCAATGTGACATGCGGACTGTCCCTTTGTCACATCGTGCGGTACTGACCGATTGCGCGGTACTTTTCGTAGCGGAGGTTTGTGAGGGTCGCGTCGTCGAGCCGCCCAAGCGTATCGAAGGCATCAAATGCCGAGGACATGACGGCGCCGGCGATCTCCTCATGCGACAGGCCCCTATCGTCGACAATGCCGTCGATGATGCCAAGCGCCAACAGATCGGGGGCCGTGAGCTTAAGCGCCTCGGCGGCCTCATTCGCGCGCTCGGTATCCTTCCACAGGATCGACGCACAGGCCTCGGGGCTCACGACCGAATAGGCCGAGCTCGAGAGCATCAGGATGCGGTCGGCCACGGACAGCGCCAGCGCGCCACCAGAGCCGCCCTCGCCTGTCACCACCGAGACAATCGGCGTCTTAAGGCCGCTCATCTCCATGAGATTCTGGGCAATCGCCTCGCCCTGGCCGCGCTCCTCGGCACCGATGCCGCAAAACGCGCCCGAAGTATCGACCAGGCACAGAACCGGTCGACCAAACTTTTCGGCCTGGCGCATCAGGCGACGCGCTTTGCGGTAGCCCTCGGGATGCGCCATGCCAAAGTTGCGGCGCATGCGCTCTTTGGTCGTGGTGCCGCGCTCGATGGCGATAACCGTCACGGGACGTCCGTCTTTCCAGCCAATGCCACCCACCACGGCGGCGTCGTCACCAAAGTAACGGTCGCCATGCAGCTCCACAAATCCGTCCAAGCCCAGCGAGATCATCTCGCCCGCCGTGGCACGATCTGCCGAGCGGGTCTGCTTGACAATCTCGAGCGCGGTTTTTGGTGCCGCCGAGCGCTTAAACAAGTGTCCCAGCTTTTTGCCGCGGCGACCCGCATGCACGATTTCATGCGGTGCCCCCAGGCCGGGCGCGTGCCCTTCGTGCAACGCCAGCAGCTCGCCTACCGTGAGCGCAATCTCGCCACGCGGAACGACGGCATCGCAAAAGCCGTGCTCCAGCAAAAACTCGGAGCGCTGGAATCCCTTGGGCAGGCGCTTGTGCATGTTCTGCTCAATCACGCGCGGGCCGGCAAATGCCGTCAGGGCATCGGGCTCGGCCAGGATAATGTCGCCCTCCATGGCAAAGCTCGCGGTTACACCTCCGGTCGTGGGATCGGTGAGCACCGTGATATACAGGCCGCCCGCCTCGCTGTGGCGCCTAACCGCCGCAGAAATCTTGGCCATCTGCATGAGCGAGGTCACGCCCTCCTGCATGCGGGCGCCGCCCGATACGGTAAAGCCAACGACCGGCAGCCCCAACTCGGCCGCGCGCTCAAAGACACGACAGATCTTCTCGCCCACCACGGAGCCCATTGAGCCCATCATAAAGTTGGCATCCATAAAGAAGAGCGCGGTATCGCAGCCGCAGATTTTGCCCCTGCCGCACACAACGGCATCGCGCTCGCCCGAACGCTCGCTCACGCTCTTAAGCTTGTCGGCATAACCGGGAAACGAGAGGAAGTCCTTCGACGCCAGATTGGCATCCCATTCCTCAAAGGTACCCGCGTCGACCGTCATGCGCATGCGCGCGCGACCGCTCACGCGAAAATGCTTGCCGCAACGAGGGCAGACCTCGAGGTTGTCGTGCAGGCGTGCCTCATCGATCACACGGCGGCACTCCGGGCACTTGATAAACACGTGGCGCGCGGGGAACTCGGCGCACGACTCGGTTATCGGCCCCTCAAGGACGTTGACCGTCTTCGCTTTTCTATTCATCAGCATAGAGATGCCCCATCAGATCGGTGTGATACATGCCCGACAAGAACTCGTCGTTTGCCAGCACGTCGAGCTGAAGCTCGCTGTTTTCGCTCACGCCCTCAATCACGAGCTCGCCCAGGGCCGAGCGCATCTTACGAATGGCACCGTCGCGCGTGGGCGCACACACGATGAGCTTGCCGAGCATGGAGTCGTAGTACGGCGGAACTTTTGCACCGGTAAACATGGCCGAATCCCAGCGCACACGCGGACCACCCGGTACACGCAACGCGGTGACCGTTCCGCATGACGGCAGGAAGTCCGGCGTTTCGGCATTGATGCGGCACTCCATGGCATGATTGCGGACTGGCATGTCCTCCTGCTCAAAGGGCAGAGGCTGGCCGGCAGCCACGCGCAGCTGCCACTTAACCAGGTCGGTATCGGTCACAAACTCCGTAACCGGATGCTCCACCTGCAAGCGCGTGTTCATTTCCATAAAGTAGAAATTGCCGTCATCTGAGTACAAAAACTCAATGGTGCCGGCGCCCTCATAGCCAACGGCACGAGCCAGGTCGCGCGCGGCCTTGTGCATGCGCGCGCGAATATCATCGCGTCCGTCGAGGCACGGCGCGGGGCTCTCCTCGATCAGCTTTTGGTTGCGGCGCTGCACCGAGCACTCGCGCTCGCCGAGCGAAAACACATGGCCCTGCTTATCGGCCATAATCTGCACCTCAACGTGATGCGCCGGCGCGACGAACTTCTCCATGTAGCACTCGCCGTCACCAAAAACGGCCTCGCCCTCGGCACGCGCCTCGATGAACGCCTTTGCCGCATCTTCCACGCGCTCGACCTTGCGAATACCGCGACCGCCGCCGCCGGCACGCGCCTTGATGAGCACGGGACAGCCGATGCGCTCGGCCTCGGCCGTCGCCTCCTCGGGGCTTTTGAGCAAATCGCAGCCCGGCACGATGGGCACGCCCGCGGCAGCGGCCGTTCGACGTGCGGCGTCCTTGTCGCCCATGCTGTCGATGACCTCGGCCGAGGGACCGACAAACGCTAGACCGTACTTGTCGCAGTCGCGCACGAAGCTCGCCTTCTCGGAAAAGAAACCGTAGCCAGGATGGATCGCCTTTGCCCCCGACTTCACGGCACAGGTGAGCACAGCATCGTCGTTGAGGTAGCTCTCGGCAAGACGCGGGCCGCCGATGCAATACGCCTCGTCGGCAAGCTGCACGTGTAGCGCGTCCGCATCGGCCGTGGAATAAACGGCGACGGTCTTGATGCCCATATCGCGGCACGCGCGGATAACACGGACCGCGACTTCGCCGCGGTTGGCGATGAGCACTTTGTCGAACATGGAGCCTTCCTTAACTTTCGTGCATGAGTGCAAAAGACATATCGGCGCGGCAGCAAACCTCACCGTTGACGCTCGCAGTACCCGTCGCAAAGCGGAACGGCCCGCGCGCACGCGTGATGGAGCACACTAGATCCACCGTGTCGCCCGGGCGCACCGGACGCTTAAAGCGCACCTTGTCCAGACTCGTGTAGAACGGCGTCGCGCCGCGCGCCTCCTCATCGCCCACCAGCAGCACGCAGCAGTTCTGGGCGAGCATCTCGCACTGAATCACGCCGGGAACGACCGGGTTTCCCGGAAAATGTCCCTGCAAAAAGTACTCGTCGCCTGTAATCGTGATCTTGCCGTGGGCCTCGTCGCCCACCAGCTCGGCTTCGTCGAGCAAAAGCATCGGCTCGCGATGCGGTAATAGCTTCTTGAGCTCTTCTTTGTTCATGGATATCACCTATCCGATCCTCATGAGGCAGCTGCCAAACTCCACGAGGTCGCCGTCGGCCACACAGATCTCGAGCACCTCACCGTCTGCCTCGGCCGTCACCTCGTTGAGAACCTTCATGGCCTCGATGATGCAGAGGGTCTCGCCGGCCTTGACCTTGGAGCCCACGCGCACAAACGGCTCGTCGCCCGGCGCAGGGGCAGCATAGAAGACGCCCACCATGGGAGCAGTCACCTCGGTGCCCTTGGGCTCCGGCGCGGCGGCAGGTGTCTGCGTGGCGGGTTCCGGTGCGGCAGGCGCGACTGTGGGAGCTGCAACTTGAGCGGCCACGGCACCCGGCATAGGCACGGGCACGGCAACCGGCTGCGCGGCACTCGCGCGCTCGAGTTCGACCGCGGTGCCATCGGGCTCCTCAACACGTACGCGCGTAAGGCCGCGGTCCTCCATCACATCGGCTATCTCGGCAAGTCTTTTGGAATCCATGCTCTAGCTCCTCGTATATCTACGCAGCGCGACGGCGGCGTTGTGCCCGCCAAAGCCCAGGTTGGTCGAAAGCGCCCAGGTAAGGTCGGCGCGAACCGCTCGATTAGGCGTGTAATCAAGATCGCAGGCGGGATCGGGCGTGTGGTAGTTAATGGTCGGGGGCACCACGCCCTGCTCGAGCGCCATGGCACAGGCCATGACCTCGATGGCACCCGTGGCACCGATCATGTGCCCGGTCATCGACTTGGTCGACGAGACGTGCGCGGCGCGTGCCGCGTCCTCGCCGAGCGCCCGCTTAATGCCTGTCGTCTCGGACGAATCGTTGAGCTTGGTCGAGGTGCCGTGGGCGTTGATGTAGAGACCCTCGGAAGGCTTGACGTCGCCCTCGGCTACCGCCAGCGATATCGCACGGGCAATGCCGGCGGCATCGGGGTCGGGGCTCGTAATGTGATAGGCATCATCGGTGTTGCCGTAGCCCACGACCTCGGCATAAATGTGCGCACCGCGCGCCTGCGCATGCTCCATGCTCTCGAGTACCAGCACGCAGGCGCCCTCACCCATCACAAAGCCATCGCGGTCTGCGTCGAACGGGCGACAGGCCGTCGCGGGATCGGGGTTGGTGGTCAATGCGCGGCAGGACGTAAAGCCTGCAACAGCATCGGGGATAATGGCCGCCTCGGCACCGCCCGCGAGGATCGCGTCGGCATAGCCGTGCTTGATAGCACGGAACGCCTCGCCCACCGCATGGGCCGAGGTCGCGCACGCAGTCACGACTGGCAGGGTCGGTCCCTTTGCCTTGTGACGGATTGCGATATTGCCCGATGCCATATTTGGGATCATCATCGCAATCATATAGGGCGATGCGCGGCGAGGTCCACGATCGGCGATCGTGTGGACGTTGTCGACGAGCGTCGTCATGCCGCCCACGCCCGAGCCCACGTAGACGCCCAGGCGCTCGCGATCGATGGCGCCTTCGACATCAAAGCCCGCATCGTGCATTGCCTCGTCCGAAGCCGCCATCGCAAACTGAACGCAGGGGTCCAGATGCTTGGCGTCACGCTTGCCAAAGTACTCGTTGCCGTAAAAGCCCTTGACCTCGGCTGCCACCTTGACGGCAAATGCATCGGTATCGAAGTGCGTGATCGGACCGATGCCACACGTTCCGGCACACATGGCCGCCCAGGTGGCAAGCGCGGTGTTGCCGAGCGGCGACACGGCACCGATACCGGTGATTGCAACTCTCTGTTCCATCATGGTCTCCTCATCCAAGCCGTTCTTCGGCCCTGGTTTCTACATCGCCATTCCGCCGTCGACGCGTACGACCTCGCCCGTAATGTAGGCAGCCGCATCGCTCGCCAAAAAGCGCACCACGCCGGCCACTTCCTCGGGGCGCGCCATGCGCCTCAGGGGAATCTGCTCCTCGCACGCCGCACGCACCTTCTCCGAGAGCTTTGCCGTCATATCTGTCTCGACAAACCCGGGGGCGACTGCGTTCACTCGTACGCCGCGGGGCGCAAGCTCGCGCGCTACCGCCTTGGTCAAGCCGATCACGCCCGCCTTGGAGGCAGCGTAGTTGGCCTGTCCGGCATTGCCCATCAGGCCCACGACCGAGCTCGTGTTGATGACGCAACCGCCGCGCTGGCGCATAAAGGTCTTAGTGAGCGCGCGCGTCGTATTGAACGTGCCCTTGAGATTGACATCGAGCACGCGGTCGAAGGCATCGTCGCCCATACGCATGAGCAGGCCGTCGCGCGTGATGCCGGCGTTGTTGACGAGCGCCCAAATCGAACCAAAGTCATTGAGCACGACCTCGATGCAGGCATTGACGGCAGCGGGGTCGGCCACGTCGCATTGATATGCGCGCGCCGTGGCGCCAACCGCCTCGCAGGCTTCGCATGTCTTGCGCGCCGCATCGACGCTGCCGGCATAGATGACGGCGATATCAAAGCCGTCCTCCGCCAAACCGGTTGCACAGGCGCGGCCAATGCCTCGCGAACCGCCCGTGACCAGTGCCACGCGACGTGAGTCGTTGCGCTCGAGCGCGCCGTTGTTCAAGTTGCCCATGTCATTCCTTTCGGGTTACAGCCCTGTGGATTATGCGAGCTCGTCGGCAATAGCTGCGACCTGCTCGGCCGTCTCGCACGAATACACGCGAACGTCGCTCAGCGTACGCTTGACCAGGCCCGACAGCGTTTTGCCAGGGCCGACCTCAATAAACGTATCGATGCCCTGATCCTGCAGAGTATGCAGCGTGTCGACCCAGCGAACGGCATGACTCACCTGGTTGGCCAAGACATCCGATGCCGCTCGCGGGTCCGCCGGATAGGGCGCCGCCGTCATGTTTGCCATGACCGGAATCAGCAGCGGAGACGGCGCGTGGCCGGCTTGGATATACGTCGCCAGCCCCTCAGTCGCCTCGACCATATAGGGGCTATGAAATGCACCCGACACCGCGACTTTCATAGCGCGGCCGCCAGCCTCTTTTACCAGGACGTCGAGGGTCTGCAACGCATCGGGCGTTCCAGCCACAACCGTCTGCTGCGGGCTGTTGTAGTTGACCGGCCAGCAGTCCTCGCCGACCTGCGAAGCCAGGTTCTCGACTTGCGCCGCATCGAGTTTGATGACGGCGCGCATGCCGCCGGGGTGACGCTCGGCAGCCGCGGCCATCAGCGCCGCGCGCTCGCACACGAGCTCAAAGCCCGCTCGCGTATCGAACGCCCCCGCAAAGGTGAGCGCGGCGACCTCGCCAAGCGAAAAACCCGCACAGGCGGCAGGTACCACGCCGCGCTCACGCAGGGCGACAGCCGCTGCCAGATCGTGAACGAACACGCACGGCTGCGTGTTCTCGGTCTGCGAGAGTTCCTCCTTGGAGGCGCTTCGGCACTGCTCACTGGTCCCCGGGCGCACCTCGTCGGCAATGGCGAACACCTCGGCGGCGGCCGGCGATGCCTCGATCAGGTCGACGCCCATCGCGGGGTGCTGGGCGCCCTGGCCGGCAAACAGAAACGCTACGCCACCCATGCGCACGCACCCTTCAGGACGTGCTCGGCGCCATCGACCAGGTCGTCAACGATTTCACGTGCACTTTGGCGCTCGTTGACCATGCCGGCAATCTGTCCACACAAAAACGAGCCCTCTTCGTAATTGCCGTCCTTGGCGGCCTTGCGAAGGGCGCCCGTGCCCATGGCCCCGAGCTCCTCGACGCTTACGCCCGCCGCCTCGCTCTTGGCGTAGGCGTTGGTGAAGGGGCTCTTGAGGGCACGCACCGGGTGTCCCGTCGAGCGGCCGGTCGCACGCGTCGAGGTGTCGTTGGCCTTCAGGACCATCTCCTTGTACTGCTCCGATACGGTGCACTCATCTGCGATCAGAAAGCGCGTACCCACCTGCACGCCGGCGGCGCCCAGCATAAAGGCGGCCGCCACGCCGCGGCCATCGGCGATACCGCCAGCCGCAACCACGGGAATATCGACCGCATCGACAACCTGCGGCACCAGTGCCATCGTCGAGGTCTCGCCAATATGGCCGCCTGATTCGGTACCCTCGGCAACCACGGCAGTGGCTCCACGACGCGCCACGAGGCGCGCCAGCGCCACCGAGGCAACGACCGGGATGACCTTGATGCCCGCCTCGTTCCACGCCTTCATGTACTTGGTGGGATTGCCGGCACCCGTCACGACGACCGGCACCCGCTCGTCAATCACGACCCGCGCGACCTCGTCGGCAAACGGGCTCATGAGCATGACGTTGACGCCAAAGGGCTTATCCGTCCTGGCGCGCAGCTCATGAATCTGGTCGCGCAGCCAGTTGGCGTCGGCGTTCATGGCCGCGATAATCCCTAAGCCGCCCGCCTCGGACACTGCGGACGCCAGCGAGGCGTCGGCGATCCAGGCCATACCGCCCTGGAACACGGGCTTTTCGATGCCGAGCAGATCGCAGAGAGGAGTCTTGAGCATCTCTACTTCTCCAATGCCGCCTCGACCGTATCGGCGAACTCGCCGACCGTCTTGGGGTTCTCCTCGGTATCGAGCTGGATGCCAAACTCGTCCTCAACGGCGACGAGGATCTCGACGGTGCCCAGACTGTCGAGACCAATCTCCTCGAGCGTGGACTCGGGCTTCATCTCGACGTCGTCAAGACCGGCGGTCTCGCGGATAACATCGCAAACGCGCTCGAAGGTCTTCTGATCTGCCACGGTAGTTCTCCTTTGTTTGTGCCCTAGGGGCGTTTTTATTTCCTATGTGCAACTACTTCCAACGAAGTAGATAGCCACCTATATCCAGACCGGCGCCAAATCCAACGAGGGCGATGGTGTCGCCCGCATTCAGTGCGTTGGTGCGCGCCAGCCGATCAAGCGCAAAGGGAATGCAGGCGCTCGAAATATTGCCGGTCTCGCGCAGCGTTCGAACCACGCGCTCGCCTGGCACGCCGAGGCGCTTGACTGCCTGGCTCAGGATTCGTTCGTTAGCCTGATGGAATACAAAATGGTCGATGTCTTCGACCGAAATGCCCGCATCGCTCGCAAGCTTATGAACCGTGTCACAGATGGCGTTGACGCCGAACTTGAACACACGGCGGCCATTCATGGACAGCACGCTCTCGCTATCTACGGAGGCCTTAAACGGCGAGGTGCCGACCAGTCCGGGAACGCGCAACGTCTCGACGTCGGGCGCCGTCGAAAGCTCAACGGCAAGGGGGCTGTCTCCCCCGGCCTCAATCACCGCGGCGCCTGCCCCATCGCCAAAGAGCACGCAGGTGGCGCGGTCGGTCCAGTCGAGCGCGCGCGTCATCTGCTCGGCGGCAACGACAAGCACATGCTTGGCTCGTCCTCGGGCGATATAGCCCTCGGCAACATCGAGCGCAAATACGAAGCCGGCGCAGGCCGCCGAGACATCGAAGGCAGGGCACGTCGCGCCTAGTCGCTCAGCAACGGCACACGCCTCAGCGGGAACAAGATGGTCACCCGTCGTCGTCGAGCAGACGATCAAATCCAACTGGCTCGCGTCGATTCCGGACACCTGGAGCGCCCGCTCGCTCGCCGCTACGGCAAGGTCATCAAGTGACTCGGTGGTGCAGACGTGGCGGCTCTTGATACCTGTGCGGGTAAAAATCCACTCATCCGAGGTATCGAGGAACTCGGACAGCTCGTCATTGGAAACACTGCGCTTAGGAAGCGCCGAGCCCGTTCCAAGAATCGTGAAACCCATCACTAACCTCCTTTGAGTTGTTGATGTGTTTACATCGACCATGAGAGGATAGCGCATTTCAGTCGTTGTTGACGTGTTAACATTAAATTGCCCAAATGCGACACAGGCTTCACATTGTGTCTATCTCTCGACACCATTGCGTTATTCACTTATTCATTAAGGAGGAAGCAGCCGTTATGGATGCCAAATTAACGATAGTCGACGTAACCGGATCGACCAACGATGACCTGCTCGAAGCAGGAAAACAGGGAGCGCCGCACGGCACAGGACTTGCCGCCCGGGCTCAGACAGCAGGACGCGGCCGGCGCGGCCACAAGTGGGATTCAACCGCCGGCAACCTATTGCTTTCGATTGTCCTGCGTCCATGCGTTAATCCTGCGAAGTACTCTGGTCTTGCTGCCGTCAGCGGCCTAGCGGTGCTCGAGGCGCTCGAAAAACAGGGTCTTGCAAACGAGATTGGCCTCAAATGGCCCAACGACCTGGTCGCGCGTGGACGCAAACTCGGCGGCATTCTGGTCGAGGCCGCACGCGATAACGAAGGCAAACCTTTCGCCGTCTGCGGCATTGGTGTCAATGTGAACTATGCGCCCCAAGAGGTGCCCGATGGCGGCCTGCCGGCAATCGGTCTCTCGGACCTTAACGAGAACGTTCCTGCTGTCGACATGCTCCTCGATGAGGTCTATCACGCAGTTATAGACGCTGTAGATGCCTGGGCAGAACGCCTCAACGCCATGGAAGAAAACACCGGACCGCTCGCGCCCGTCCACGGCGAATATGTCGCTCACCTCAATTGGATTGGAAAGCACGTTATCGCCCGCTTCCCTGCCGGTGACGAGCTGGCGCGAGGCATCTTTATAACGGTCGATGGCTTTGGTCGTGCGTGCATCGAAACAGAAGACGGCTTGCGATCCTTCCATTTTGAGGAGGCGTCATTGCGCCCCTTGAGTGAGTAGGTCGCCACAGCCAGCCGCTCGGCAGCCTTACCCGGCGATCCAAACCCATCATGCAAAACAAAAGAGCCCCGCTACCGTAATGGCAGCGGGGCCCTTTAAGCTATGAGGAATATCGCTTAGAGCTTGATGTCGATGTCGACGCCAGCGGGGAGGTCGAGACGCATAAGCGAATCAACGGTGCCCGAGGTGGGGTCGAGGATGTCGATGAGGCGCTTGTGGGTGCGCATCTCGAACTGCTCACGGGAGTCCTTGTTCACGTGCGGCGAGCGGATAACCGTGTACAGGTTGCGCTCGGTGGGCAGGGGGACAGGACCGGAAACGCGAGCGCCGGTCTTCTGAGCGGTCTCGACGATGAGCTTCGCGGACTGATCGACGACCTCGTGATCATAGCCCTTGAGGCGAATGCGGATCTTCTGGGTAGCCAACTTAAACCTCCAAAGAGTGCGAGAGATGCTCTCGCGGATTACGTAACAGGGAGCTCGAACTTAGGCGTTCTTGCTCATGACCTCGTCCACGATGGACTTGGGCGCGGGCTCATAAGAGTCGAACTGCATCGTGTAGGATGCACGGCCCTGGGTCTGGGAGCGAAGGTCGGTAGCGTAACCGAACATCTCGCCCAGCGGCACCTTGGCACGGATGAGCTTGCTGTTCTTGCGATCCTCCATGCCCTCGATCTTGCCGCGGCGACCGGAGAGGTTGCCCATAACGTCGCCCATGTACTGCTCGGGGGTCTCGACCTCGACAGCCATGATCGGCTCGAGCAGCTGCGGATCGGACTTCTTGAGGGCGTCCTTGATAGCCATGGAACCGGCGATCTTGAAGGCGGCCTCGGAGGAGTCGACCTCGTGGTAAGAACCGTCGAACAGGGTGACCTTAACGTCGAGGACCGGGAAGCCGGCGATAACACCGGTGTTCAGGGCCTCCTGGATGCCCTTGTCGATGGACGGGATGTACTCCTTGGGCACGACGCCGCCGACGATAGCGTTGACGAACTCGTAGCCGAAGCCCTCCTCCATCTTCTCGAGCTTGATGACGGCGTGGCCGTACTGACCGCGACCACCGGACTGACGGACGAACTTGCCCTCAGCCTTCTCGACGTCGTGACCAGCGGTCTCGCGGTAGGCAACCTGGGGCTTACCAACGTTAGCGTCAACCTTGAACTCGCGGAGCAGACGGTCGACGATAATCTCGAGGTGCAGCTCGCCCATGCCGGCGATGATGGTCTGACCGGTCTCGTGGTTAGTGGACACCTGGAAGGTCGGGTCCTCCTCGGCGAGCTTGGTCAGAGCCAGGGACATCTTGTCCTGCTCGGCCTTGGTCTTGGGCTCGATGGCAACGTCGATAACGGGCTTAGCGAACTCGATCTTCTCGAGGACGATCTCCTTGCCCTCGGCGCACAGGGTGTCACCAGTGGTGGAGTTCTTGAAGCCGACGCAAGCGACGATGTCGCCGGCGGCAGCGTCGTCACGGTCGATACGCTCGGCGGCGTTCATCTCGAGGATGCGGCCGAGGCGCTCGCGCTGACCGTTGGAAGCGTTGACAACGTAGGAGCCAGACTCGGCGCGGCCGGAGTAAACGCGGACGTAGGTGAGCTTACCGACGAACGGGTCGGTCATGATCTTGAAGACCAGGCCGGAGAAGGGCTCGTCGAAGGAAGGATGACGCTGGATCTCCTCGCCGGTGTCCGGATCGGTACCGGTGACAGCCTCGACGTCGAGCGGGCTGGGCAGGTAGTCGACGACAGCGTCGAGCAGCTCCTGGACGCCCTTGTTCTTGTAGGCGGAGCCCACGAAGACGAGGTTGAGCTCATTGGCCAGAACGCCCTTGCGCAGAGCAGCCTTGAGCTCCTCGACGGTGAAGTCCTCCTCCATGAGGATCTTCTCCATGAGCTCGTCGTCAAAGCTGGCAGCAGCGTCGAGGAGCTCCTCGCGCTTGGTGGCAGCGATGTCGGCAAACTCAGCCGGGATCTCGTCCATCGGCTCAGGGTAGGTCATGCCCTTCTCGTCGGCCTTGAAGTCCCATGCAGTCATGGTAACGAGGTCGATGACGCCCCAGAAGTTGTCCTCGGCGCCCATCGGGACCTGAGCGGCCACGGCGTTAGCGTCGAGACGATCCTTCATGGTCTCGATAGCGTTGAAGAAGTCAGCGCCCACGCGGTCATACTTGTTGATGAAGGCGATGCGGGGGACGTTGAAAGTAGAAGCCTGACGCCAAACGGTCTCAGACTGGGGCTGAACGCCGGCAACGGCGTCAAAGACGGCAACAGCGCCATCGAGGACGCGCAGGCAGCGCTCGACCTCGGCGGTGAAGTCAACGTGGCCCGGGGTGTCGATGATCTGGATGCGGTAGTCCTTACCGTCCTTGTTCCAGAAGCAGGTGGTAGCAGCGGAGGTAATGGTTACGCCGCGCTCCTGCTCCTGAACCATCCAGTCCATGGTGGCAGCGCCCTCATGAACCTCACCGATCTTGTGGGTCTTACCGGTGTAGTAAAGAATACGCTCGGTCGTGGTGGTCTTACCGGCATCGATGTGAGCCATGATGCCGATGTTACGGGTATCGGAAAGCTTGTACTTAGGCTTAGCCATGTTAGTTCCTTACCTTAACTTACCAACGATAGTGAGAGAACGCGCGGTTGGCCTCGGCCATCTTGAAGACGTCCTCACGCTTCTTGACGGAAGCGCCCAGGCCGTTGGAGGCGTCGAGGATCTCGTTGGCGAGACGCTCGGCCATGGTCTTCTCCTTGCGAGCGCGGGAGAAGTTGACGATCCAGCGGATACCCAGAGCGGTGGAACGACGGGAGTTGACCTCCATCGGGACCTGATAGGTAGCGCCACCGACACGCTTGGGCTTAACCTCGAGCGTGGGCTTGACGTTGTCCATAGCCTTCTTGAAGGTAGCGAGAGCGTCGCCACCCTCGGACTTCTCGGCAACGATCTCGAAAGCGGTGTAAACGATGCGCTCAGCGGTGGCCTTCTTGCCGTCAAGAAGGACCTTGTTGATGAGCTGAGTCACCAGGCGGTTGTTGTAAACGGCGTCAGGCTGAACCTCACGACGATTAGCTGCTGCACGACGCGGCATGTGAAATCTCCTTAAGTGTCTACCGTGCGGCGCTTAGGCGGCACACGGCGAAAGTATCAAAACGTTATCTGGCTTATTTAGCCTTGGGGCGCTTAGCACCGTACTTGGAACGGGCCTGCATACGGTTCTGGACCGGAGCAGCGTCGTAGGCGCCACGGATGACGTGATAACGGACACCAGGGAGGTCACGGACACGACCGCCGCGGACGAGCACGATGGAGTGCTCCTGCAGGTTGTGGCCCTCACCCGGGATGTAAGCGGTAACTTCGATGCCGTTGACAAGGCGAACACGGGCAACCTTACGAAGAGCCGAGTTCGGCTTCTTGGGGCTCGTGGTGAAGACGCGGGTGCACACGCCGCGCTTCTGGGAGTTGTGCTGCAGAGCAGCGTTCTTGGACTTCTTGGGCACGGAACGACGGCCCTGGCGAACCAGCTGGTTAATAGTAGGCAAAGCGTACTCCTTCTCGAATGATTCCAGCTTTCTGTAAAGTGCAACGGCTTGAATCGAGGGGTCAGCATCCCCCTACGAAACACGCAGTTCGATAGGATACGTGCCGTTAGCTGTGTCGTCAACAGACCACGCCGCCGGGCGTATCCCAAAATAGCTATATTTCCGCAAAGCCTACACAAAAGGAATCCCCTCCTGTGCGCGGGGGCGGATTCCCGGGCCGGGCGGCACAGGGGTTAAGTTTGCTGCTCTACAGTCCTGGCTCGCACGGAGGCCACATTAAGTGGCCTCCGGCTCGTGCGGAACTCGCGACAAACTTAACCCCTGTGCCGCCCGGCCCGGGAATCCGACGTGCTCGTCGGGGCAACGTTACCTGCCAAAAAGGGACAGGTTTATTTTGGTCGGTTTTATCTGCGGAAACGTCGAGCTCCAGCGGTGATCTGCTCTCATCTGTCGCATGGAAATCGACGGCGTCTTCGGAAGTATATCGCTCGGTCTAACCGTCCATTTAATGCAAAATGGGCCGCCTCCCCTAGTAGGAAGCGGCCCCAAATCTTACGAATAGACGATGGTAAAGGGTTCCGACGTTTCGGCGCCCCCTGTTGAAGTGCAGCGTGTGCCCTCAAGCGTTACTGAGACCACTTGGTCGACATCAATCAACTTCGTTGGCACCCAGATGTTCTCTCCGCTATTGCGCGTATAAGAAAAATATAAGTTGAACGCCCCTGCGTCGTCATCTTCGATAATCTGCTCCGATCCATCCTTGTAGGTAACCGTCAACTTCTTCGTGACTGCGTCAATGCCCAGATCATCGATGTGCGTCTGGATGGAAAACGGGCTGATCTCGAGAGGCGAGTCATCGGAGCGGAGTTCCTTAGTATCGACGTACGCTCCAACGCTAAACTCGGGCGTCGATGCCTCGAACGGCTTCGCATCCTCTCCTTCGCCCTCGGTCCACGAGATATTCCAGGTGACCGCATGTTGAAAACCTCGCTCGCGATCCATAGAAGCAAAGTACATCGTGCCATTAATGACAGTATCGCTTGATGTGTCCTTATCAATGGTGCAGCGTGTGTCAGCCCATTCCTCGCCGAAGTTCATGCTGGGTGTACTGACGCCCCCTTCTTCTTCACCATAGAGAACAAGTTCGCCAAGCTCTGCCGCCGGCTTGTAGTAGTTAACGCCATTCGGATTGGACAATGTAAACGTCACAGCACCGCAACCGTTTTTATCGATAGCCATATCATGAATGTCGAGTGTATAGCCGTTGCCCTCGACGGACAGATTGACCTTCTGGACTGCACCCTCCAGGCTTTGGGGCGCGATACCATCACCAAACTCTCTGGTGTAGGTATATTTCGTCCCCGACGAGCCGCCATTTGTCCAGGTAACGGACTCTCCGTTGCCATGGTTTCCCCAGGCAGAGGCAAAATAACTGGAATTGACAACAGCGTAGGCGACCCCTCCGGTCGCCAGCACTCCGGCAAGACATCCGATTACGGCAACATACAGAGGCTTCGCGTGACCCTTTCGGCGAAGCGGATCGCCAGCAGCGGCATAAAGAACACGGTCAGCAAGATCGCTATCGGCTTGGACGGACTCGAAGGCCTGCTTGATCTGGTTGGATTTCACGGTCGCCCTCCTCTAGGATGAACTTGAGTTTCGATCTGCCGCGAGCTAAACGCGTTCGAACTGTCGCGGCTGGTACGTGCAGCAACTCGGCAATCTCTGAAGTCGAGAAGCCCAGATAGTAATAGAGCATGATGGGAACACGGAATCGTTCCGGAAGTCGCATAACGTCTGACAGGACTGCCTTGGTCTCCTCCTGCGCCGTCGAAAGCGAATCGGCCAGGTTCTCAATATCCTCCACACGCCTCCATGGCTTTCGAAAGAGCGATTTGCATTCATTGATCGTGACCCGAATAAGCCATCGACGAAGATGCTCCCAGCTTTCAAAATGCGTATCGCTTTTGAGTAATTTCAGAAAGACGTCTTGAGCGACATCGTCGGCGTCGGCGCGATCACGCAGATACGTCAATGCGATCCGAAACACGACATCCCGGTGGTCTTCTACCGCCTGTCTAAAAGCTTGTTCTTCCATAATCACCTCCCGGTGACATTAATGGTTCTCGATGAGGCCCTCACCATAGATACGCTCTTGTCGGGCGAAATGTTTCAAATTCAAGCATGAAAAACCGACCAAAATAAACCTGTCCCTTTTTGGCAAGGGATCAACGGAACGCAACAGGTTGAGCATACGCAAGCGAGCGGCCCCCAGAGCGTACAAGGTGGCATGAAAAAGGCAGGGCATTGACCTTTTGGTCATGCCCTGCCTTTTGAATGACAGATTGTAGCTCTGGGGGCCGCGCAGCGACGGAGGTCGCCGCCGTTCGTTAGAACGGCGGAACTAATTACTCCTCGTCGTTGTCCTTGGCCTCTTCGGCGTCGTCGGTGTCCACGAGCTGGTTGAGCAGCTCGTCGAGGGAAGCCATGTCCTCGTTGATCGCGCCGTTGGCGGGAGCCTTCTTGTCGTCGATCGGGGCGCCCAGGAGCTCCTCGTCGGCATCGGCGTGATGCGTCGGCGTGGCGGAGGTGCCCAGCAGGATATCGTCCGGACCGTCGGGGCTAAAGACCATCTGCAGCAGCTGCGAGAGGTCTTCCTCGTCGGCAACGTCGTCGTTGTTCTCGAGGATGTAGAGCAGGTCGTGGGCCTCCAGGCCGTCACGGAGCTCCTCGATCGCCTTGGCGCCGATGCCATCGATGCGCAGCAGATCCTCCTCGGACTTGCCAACCAGGTCGCCGACCGTCTCGATGCCAACCTCGCTGAACTTGTTGGTCCAGCGCTGCGACACGCCCAGGTCGTCGAACAGGTACAGACGAGCCTTCTCGGCGGAGATGGTGTGACCGTTGCGGGTGAACGAACCGTCAGCACCACCGAACTCGTCGTAGCCGGCCCAGTCGAGCTGCTGCGGGAGCTGCTCGTCCAGGTCCTTGAGCTCCACAGGAGCCCACTCGGGCAGCGACTTGGCGTTGGGCGAAGCCGGGCCGTCGATGTCCACGTAGCCGTCGGCCGTGCGATACGTCAGCTTGGCGTTGGCGTACGGCTTGAGGCCGGTACCAGCCGGGATCTTCTTACCGACGATGACGTTGGACTTAAGGTCGAGCAGGTGGTCGACCTTGCCCTCGATGGCAGCCTCGGTAAGGACGCCAGCGGTACGGATGAACGAAGCGCTCGACAGCCAGGAGTCGATGTTGGACGCGACCTTGAGCGTACCCAGGATGACGGGCTCGGCCACGGGAGCCTGACCGCCCAGACGGGCAACGCGCTCGACCTCGTCAGCGAACTCGTAGCGGTCGACGTACTGACCAAGCAGGTACTTGGAGTCGCCGGGGTTGGTGATCTGAACGCGACGCAGCATCTGACGTGCGAGCACCTCGATGTGCTTGTCGTTCAGGTCGACGCCCTGGCTGGTGTAGACGTCCTTGACGCTCTCGACGAAGGTGTGCATCGTCGACTCGATGTCGGTCAGCTTGCGCAGGTTGCGGAAGTTGACGAAGCCCTTGGTGATCTGGTCGCCGGCGCGAACCTCGCAGCCGTCCTCGATCTCGGGCATAAAGCGCACCGATGCGGGGACGCGACGCTCGTCGAGGACGCGGGTGTGATCCTCGGAGTCGGTGAGCGTCAGCACGTACTCGGACTTCTCGGGCTTAATCGAGAGGTGGCCGGAGTACGGAGCCAGCTCGGCCTCGCGACCCAGAATCTTCTCGTTGACGTTGCCGACGATATCGAACATACGGCTGACCGTAGGCAGACCCTGCGTAATATCGTCGACGCCAGCGACGCCGCCGGAGTGAATGGTACGCATCGTAAGCTGCGTACCGGGCTCGCCGATGGACTGGGCGGCAATAATGCCGACGGCAGTACCGATGGCGACCGGACGACGGGTGGAAAGATCCCAGCCGTAGCACTTCTGGCACACGCCGTACTTGGAGCGGCAGGTGAGCAGTGCGCGAAGCTTAACCTTCTTGAGGCCGGCATCGACCATCTTCTGGATGTCGGCGACCTTCTCGATGTAGCCGTCCTGCTCAAAGAGCACGGTGCCATCGGGGGCCACGACGTCCTCGATGAAGCAACGGCCGACGAGGTCGGTGTTGAGGTCGGTGGTGCCGGGGATGATGAGGTTGTAGGTGACGCCCTCGTGCGTACCGCAGTCCTCCTCGCGGACGATGACGTCCTGGGCCACGTCGACCAGACGACGGGTCAGGTAACCAGAGTCTGAGGTGTGGGATGCGGTATCGACCAGGCCCTTACGGGCGCCGTAGGTCGAAATGAAGTACTCGAGCGGCAGCAGGCCCTCGCGGAAGTTCGCCTTAATGGGAAGGTCGATCGTCTCGCCGGACATGTCTGCCATCAGGCCACGCATGCCGCCGAGCTGACGCAGCTGGGTCTTAGAACCACGGGCGCCGGAGTCGGCCATCATGTAGAGCGGGTTCTCCTCGTCGAACAAGTCGAGCATGAGCGCTGCAACCTTATCGGTACAAGCGGTCCACTCGTTAACGACTTCGATGTGGCGCTCCGTCTCGTTGATGAAGCCCTCCTCGAAGTACTCGTTGATCTGGTCGACGTTGGCCTGGGCGCGATCGAGCAGCTCCTGCTTCTCGGCAGGGATGAGAGCGTCCCACACCGAGATGGTGAGGCCGGCGCGGGTAGCGTAGTGGAAGCCGGAGTACTTGATGGCGTCGAGGATCGGGCCGACCTTGGCCTCGGGATAGCGATCGCAGCAGTCCGCAACCAGCTTGGCCACGTCGCCCTTGACCATCTTGTAGTTCATGAACTCGTAGTCTTCGGGCAGGCACTGGCGGTTGAAGATGATGCGGCCGATAGAGGTCTCGAAGCGCGCGGTCTTGTTGCCGGTGACGTCGTAGTCGACAAACTCGTTCTTGCCGTTCTTGACGCGGAAGATACGGGTGCCGTCCTCGTTGATGACATTGGCGTCGGCAGCGGACACGCGGACCTGAATCTTGGCCTGCATGTCGACCTCGGAGCGGCAGTCATAGGCGTGCAGCGCGTCGTCGAAGCTGGCGAACACGTGGTTCTCGCCCGGCAGACCGTCGCGGACCTGGGTCAGGTAGTACACACCGATGATCATGTCCTGCGAGGGGATGTTGACCGGCTTGCCGGATGCCGGCGAGCGCAGGTTGTTCGCAGAGAGCATGAGCACGCGGGCCTCGGCCTGAGCCTGGCTGGACAGCGGCACGTGGACAGACATCTGGTCGCCGTCGAAGTCGGCGTTGAAGGGCGAGCAGACCAGCGGGTGCAGGTGGATAGCCTTGCCCTCGACCAGAACCGGCTCAAAGGCCTGGATGGACAGACGGTGCAGGGTCGGTGCGCGGTTGAGCAGCACGACGCGGCCGTCGATGACCTCTTCGAGGATATCCCACACAAAGGTGGCACCGCGGTCGATAGCGCGCTTGGCGCCCTTGATGTTCTCGACCTTGCCAAGCTCGACCAGGCGCTTCATGACGAAGGGCTTGAAGAGCTCCAGCGCCATGGTCTTGGGCAGACCGCACTGGTGCAGCAGCAGCTTGGGGTCGGTAACGATAACCGAACGGCCGGAGTAGTCGACACGCTTACCCAGCAGGTTCTGACGGAAACGGCCCTGCTTGCCCTTGAGGGCCTCGGCGAGCGACTTGAGCGGGCGACCGCCACGGCCAGAGACCGGGCGACCACGACGGCCGTTGTCGAACAGGGCGTCCACGGACTCCTGGAGCATGCGCTTCTCGTTGTTCACGATGATCGCAGGGGCGTCCAGGTCGAGCAGGCGCTTGAGTCGGTTGTTACGGTTGATCACGCGACGATACAGGTCGTTGAGGTCGGACGCGGCGAAGCGGCCGCCGTCGAGCTGGACCATCGGGCGCAGATCGGGCGGAATGACCGGGATGACGTCCAGGATCATGTTCGCGGGGCTGTTGCCACCCTTCAGGAAGGCGTCAACGACCTCAAGGCGCTTGACGGCCTTCTCGCGCTTCTGCTTCTGGGAATCCTCGTCGGCAATGATGGCCTTGAGCTTCTCGGCCTCGGAAGGAAGGTCGATGGCAGCGAGCAGGTCGCGGACGGCCTCGGCACCCATGCCACCCTTGAAGTACATGGAGTAGTAGCGGGTCATCTCGCGGAACAGCGGCTCATCGGAGATGAGGTCGCGCTCGGTGAGCTTCATGAAGGCGTTGAAGGCGTCCGTGCGGAGCTGCTTCTCGTCCTTGCACTCTTCCTCGATGTCGACGATGCCAGAGGCGATCTCCTCGGGGGTCAGCGGCTCCTCGTCGGAGAACTCGTCAAAGTTCTCGGGGTCGCCCTGCTCCTTGAGGGACTCGATCTGGCGGGCGCACTCGGCATCGATCTCTTCCAGATCGGCGGCGAGCTCCTCGCGCAGGTCGTCAGCGTCGGCCTCGCGAGCCTCGTAGTCAACCTCGGTGATGATGTAGCTGGCAAAGTACAGAACCTTCTCGAGGTCCTTGGACTTGATGTCGAGCATACGGCTCATCGGGAAGCTCGTGGGGCTCTTGAAGTACCAGATGTGGGACACGGGAGCGGCGAGCTCGATGTGGCCCATGCGGTCGCGACGCACCTTGGCCGAGGTGACCTCGACGCCGCAGCGCTCGCAGACGATGCCCTTAAAGCGGATGCCCTTGTACTTGCCGCAGGAGCACTCCCAGTCCTTGGCGGGACCGAAGATCTTCTCGCAGAACAGGCCGTCCTTCTCGGGCTTGAGGGTACGGTAATTGATGGTCTCCGGCTTCTTGACCTCACCGTGCGACCAGGAACGGATCTGGTCGGCGGAGGCAAGGGAGATCTTTACCGAGTCAAAATCAGTAGCTTCGAAATCTGCCACAGTCAACTACTCCTTATCAGTGGTCGTGGCGGCGACAGCCTCGGGTGCCTCGGCGGTCTCGGCATCCTCGGCCTCGACGTCGGTGTCAACGCCGGCGAGCGCAGCCAGGTCGTCGAGAGCAGAGGTCTCCTCGGCGGTCACAGGGGCGGAGGCGTCCTCGTCGGCATCGTGCATGGGCTCGATGTCCAGCGCGAGGGAGCGGATCTCCTTGACGAGAACCTTGAAGGACTCGGGGATACCCGGGACAGGAACGTTCTCGCCCTTGACGATGGACTCGTAGGTCTTGACGCGGCCCACGGTATCGTCGGACTTGACGGTCAGGATCTCCTGCAGGACGTTGGAAGCACCGTATGCGTACAGTGCCCAAACTTCCATCTCGCCGAAGCGCTGGCCGCCGAACTGGGCCTTGCCGCCCAGAGGCTGCTGGGTAACCAGGCTGTAAGGGCCGGTCGAACGGGCGTGGATCTTGTCGTCGACCATGTGGCCGAGCTTGAGGATGTAGGACGTACCCACGGTAATGGGCTCGCGGAACTCCTCGCCGGTGCGGCCGTCGAACAGACGGGTCTTGCCGCGCTCGTCAAGCTGGGTGACGAACTCGGGGCGCATGTGATCGCCAAAGGCAGCGGTGGCCTTGTTGAGCATGTTCTTGTTGGCACGACGAATGACCTCGGCGATCTCGTCCTCCTTGGCGCCGTCGAAGACGGGCGTGGCGGTGAAGAACGGACCGGGGACGTACTTGTCGGAGTCGGCCTGCTCGGTATCCCAACCGCAGGCAGCAGCCCAGCCAAGGTGGCACTCGAGCAGCTGGCCGACGTTCATACGCGAAGGAACGCCCAGCGGGTTGAGGATAACGTCGATCGGGGTACCGTCAGCCATGTAGGGCATGTCCTCGACCGGCAGAACGTTACAGATAACACCCTTGTTGCCGTGGCGGCCGGCGATCTTATCGCCCTGCTGGATCTTACGACGCTGGGCGACGTAGACGCGCACCTGCTCGTTGACGCCGGGGGCCAGGTCGTCGCCGTTCTCGCGGCTAAAGCGGACGACATCGATGACGCGGCCGTAAGCGCCGTGAGGCATCTTAAGGGAGGTATCGCGGACGTCGTGGGCCTTGGCACCGAAGATGGCGCGCAGCAGGCGCTCCTCGGCGGTCAGAGCGCTCTCGCCCTTAGGCGTGACCTTGCCGACCAGGATGTCGCCAGGGCCGACCTCGGCGCCGATGCGGATGATGCCGTCCTCGTCGAGGTTGGCAAGCATGTCCTCGGAGAGGTTCGGGATCTCGCGGGTGATCTCCTCGGGGCCGAGCTTGGTGTCGCGGGCGTCGATCTCGTGACGGGTGATGTTGATGGTCGTCAGCAGGTCCTCGGCCACCAGGCGCTCGGACACGACGATACCGTCCTCGTAGTTAAAGCCTTCCCACGGCATGTAGGCCACAGTGAGGTTCTGACCCAGTGCGAGCTCGCCATGATCGGTCGAAGGACCGTCGGCCAGGGGCTCGCCCTGCTCAACGGTGTCACCGACGCGAACGAGCGGACGGTGGTTGATGCAGGTGGACTGGTTGGAGCGCTGGTACTTGGCCAGATGATACTCGTCCATGCCACCGGCATGCTTGACGATAATCTTGGCGGCGTCGGCAAAGATGACCTCGCCGGCGTTCTTGGCCAGGGTGACCTCGCCGGAGTCCAGAGCGGCGCGACGCTCCATGCCGGTACCGACATAGGGAGCGGCGGGGTGAACCAGCGGCACGGCCTGACGCTGCATGTTGGCGCCCATCAGCGTACGCTTGGCGTCGTCGTGCTCAAGGAACGGGATCAGTGTGGCTGCGACGGAGAGCATCTGACGCGGCGAGACGTCCATGTAGTCGACGTCCTCGACGGGCACGTCGGCGGGAGCGCCGAAGGAGCCGTCGAAGTCGCGGGTACGGGCGATCACGGTGTGCGGACGGACAAGCTTGCCCTCGGCATCGGTCGTGATGAACTCGTTGGTCTTGGGATCGAGCGGCGTGTTGGCCGGCGCGATGACGTGCTTCTCTTCCTCGTCAGCGGTCATCCAGTCGATCTGGTCGGTGGCAACGCCGTTCTCGACACGACGGAACGGGGCCTCGATGAAGCCATACTCGTTGACGCGGGCGTAGAGGGCGAGCGAGCCGATCAGGCCGATGTTGGGGCCTTCGGGGGTCTCGATCGGGCACATGCGGCTGTAGTGCGAGTTGTGGACGTCGCGGACGGCCGTCGGCACGTTGGTGCGGCGGCTGGAGCCGGACTTGTGGCCGGCAAGACCACCAGGGCCGAGTGCGGACAGACGGCGCTTGTGGGTCAGACCGGTCAGGGGGTTCGCCTGGTCCATGAACTGCGAGAGCTGCGAGGAACCGAAGAACTCCTTGATGGAGGCCACGATCGGGCGGATGTTGATGAGCGACTGCGGGGTGATCTCGTCGATGTCCTGGGAGCTCATGCGCTCACGGACGACGCGCTCCATACGGCTCATACCGATACGGAACTGGTTGGCGACGAGCTCGCCGACGGTACGGATGCGGCGGTTGCCGAAGTGGTCGATGTCGTCGACCTTGAAACCCTGCTCGCCGGCAGCGAGGGACAGGAGGTAGCGCAGCGTCGCGACGATATCCTCGTCGGTGAGCACCGTGACCTCTTCCTCGGTGGTGAGGTTGAGCTTCTTGTTGACCTTGTAACGACCGACGCGGGCCAGGTCGTAGCGCTGCGGGTTAAAGAGCAGACCCTCGAGCAGGCTGCGGGAAGCGTCCACGGTGGGAGGCTCGCCCGGGCGCAGACGACGGTAGATCTCGATGAGGGCGTCCTCGCGAGTGAGAGCGGTGTCGCGCTCCAGGGTACGCTTGATCACATCGGAGTTACCGAGCAGCTCGATGATGTCGTCGTTGGTGACGGCGATGCCAAGGGCGCGCAGGAACATCGTGGCGCTCTGCTTGCGCTTACGGTCGATGGAGACCATGAGCTGGTCGCGCTTGTCGACCTCAAACTCAAGCCAGGCACCGCGGGACGGGATGATCTGGGCCTTGTAGATCTGCTTGCCCGAATCCATCTCGGAGCTGTAGTACACGCCCGGGGAGCGGACGAGCTGCGAGACGACGATACGCTCGGTACCGTTGATGATGAAGGTGCCCTGATCGGTCATCATGGGGAAGTCGCCCATGAAGACGAGCTGCTCCTTGATCTCGCCGGTCTCCTTGTTGGTGAGACGGACGTCGGTCAGAAGCGGAGCCTGATAGGTCATATCCTTCTCGCGGCACTCCTCGACGGTGTGCGCGGGGTCGCCGAACTGATGCTCGCCGAAGGTAACCTCGAGAACATGGTTCTGGCTCTGGATGGGGCTGGATTCCTTGAACGCCTCACGAAGACCCTCGTCCTTAAAACGCTCAAAGGATTCCCTTTGAACAGAGATAAGGTTGGGGAGCTCCATGGCCTCCGGGATTTTCCCGAAGCTGACGCGCTTGCGCTCAGTGGCAGTGTATGCGTAGGTCACCAGGTTTTTCCTCCTTCACGGAAATGCTCGGTGGGTTGGCGAGGCATAGCTTCGCCAGTTATCGCAACCTAATAGTTTATCAGGTACCGACCGTTGGGCAAGAAAAGCCTTGACGCGATTGAGTTTTTGGAGTAGCAAAGTTTTTCGACAGAAAACACGCAGGTAGATGTATGTATATCGAACATCTGTTCATATATTTTCTGTGAACAGAGAGCCAGCAATCGCAGCTCTTATAAAAAACGGGCGCGAACCGAGGTCCACGCCCGTAAATGTCGGTGCCCGAAGGCTTACTTGCGCATCAATCCGCCGCGCTCGTCGATGGCGTCCCAGAAGGCATCGGCAAAGCGGGGGTCGTTTGCAGCCATGAGGGCGTTAGTGGCCATCCAACCAGAGGGAGTGCCAGTGTCGTAGCCCGACAGCGGGTCGATGACGACGGCGTACATGGCCTCGCGGTCGAGCGAACGGGCCATGGCGTCGGTGAGCTGGATCTCGCCGCCCTTGCCGGCCTGCTGATCTGCCAGCAAGTCCATGACCAGCGGGCTCAGCAGGTAGCGACCGACGATGTACAGGTTGGACGGAGCCGCCTCGGGAGCGGGCTTCTCGACCAGACCGCCGATGCGCCAGACAGCGCCCGGCTCGGCATCGGCAACGCCCTCGGCGCCCTCGAGCGAACCGACGCGCTCGCCGGCGATAACGCCGTAGCGGCTGACTTCCTCGGGCGAGCAAGCAGCGACGGCGATAACCGAAGCGCCACCGTGCTCCTTGGAAACGGCGAGCATCTTGTCGCAGATATCGCGGTTAGGCACAACGTAGTCGCCCAGAAGAACCAGGAAGTTCTCCCCTGCCACGGCGTCGGCAGCAGAGCGAATAGCATGGCCGAGGCCCTTGGGCTCGTACTGATAACGGAAGTCGACCGGCATACCGCCAGCGTGGGCGACGGCATCGGCATAGGCGTTCTTGCCGCGCTCGCGCAGCAGGTTCTCGAGCGAGCGATCAGGCTGGAAGTAGTTCAGTAGCTCGGGCTTACCGGGAGAAGTAACGATGATGGCATCGTCGACCTCCTCGGGCTCGAGCGCCTCCTCGACGACGTACTGAATGACGGGCTTGTCGAGCACCGGCAGCATCTCTTTGGGCGTGCACTTGGTGCCAGGCAGAAAACGCGTGCCAAGACCGGCGGCGGGGATGATTGCCTTCATGTTATTCAAAGATCCTTTCGCAGGCGCAAAAGCGCCCCATGCGTGCGGCACACAGCCGCAGACCAAATTGCGATACTCAAGCATCTTACCGCTGGAACTATATGTCGCTACAAGGCAGAGACAATTCTTCAGCAGGTCAACGCAAATTATTGCTCGAATGGTGCAATTTTATTGCCCAACGGCAGGGCACCCGATACGACCCAAATCACAGAACATGGCAGTTTGAGCAACCGATGCCGAGGGACCGAAAAACAAAAAAGACGGGGCTCGCAATGCGAACCCCGTCTGCAAAGGAATCTGGCGAGAAAGCCTGATTACTTGAGGGTGACAGCAGCGCCAGCAGCCTCGAGCTTCTCCTTGGCAGCCTCGGCGTCCTCCTTCTTGGCACCCTCGAGAACAGCCTTGGGAGCGCCCTCGACGACCTCCTTGGCCTCCTTCAGGCCAAGGTTGGTGAGCTCACGGACGGCCTTGATGACCTGGATCTTGTTGTCGCCGAAGCCCTCGAGCACGACGTCAAACTCGGTCTTCTCCTCGGCCTCAGCAGCGCCAGCAGCGGGAGCGGCGACAACAGCAGCAGGAGCAGCGGCGGAAACGCCGAAGGTGTCCTCGATAGCCTTGACGAGCTCGGAAGCCTCGAGAAGGGTCATTTCCTTAAGAGCATCGATGATCTCATCGGTGGTAAGCTTAGCCATTTCTAAGTCCTTTCGGTTTCCGTGTCTGTGCACGGAGATCAGTTAAAACACGGCGCGAATGCGCCAGGGGTGCGGCGTTGCCGCCGCGGGTGAAAACAGCGACTAGGCTGCCTTCTGCTCGGAGACCTGCTGGATCGAACGAGCGAGACCAGAGGAAACGCCGTTGACGCAGACAGCGATGTCGCGAGCGAAACCGGAGATGAGACCGGCGATCTGGCCGAGAAGCTGATCCTTGGTGGGCAGCTCGGCGATAGCCTTAACATCATCAGCGGAAACGGCCTTGCCGTCGGAGATACCGCCCTTGATCTCAAGGACGCCCTTGGACTTAGCAGAGAAGTCCTTAAGGGCCTTAGCGGCCTCGACCGGCTCGGTCTCGTAGAACACATAAGCGACGGGGCCGGCGAGGATCTCGTCGATCTCGGGCTGCTCCTGGTTCTTGAGAGCGATCTTGACCAGGTTGTTCTTGTAGACCTTCATCTCGGCGCCGCACTCGCGAAGCTGATGACGCAGCTCCTGAGCCTGCTTAACCGTCAGACCGTTGTAGTTGACGACGAACAGACCGGCGTTCTCGGCGATACGGGACTCGATCTCTGCAACCTTGTCGATTTTGTACTGCTGGGGCATGAATTACACCTCCTCGAATTCTTTCCGGGCACGGTCCGCCACAAGGACGTGACGGGGGCATGTCCAAAAAGAAAGCCCCCGCGCTGCATGAGCGACGGGGGCGAGAAGACATATCTACTCGACCACCTCGGCTGGCGGGATATCCCATTAAGCTCGCGGGCGATGCCCGTTTGCACCGGCTGTCTCTGGCAGCGGATTCGTGCGTGAACCGAAAGTATTATGTCGGGGACCCTGGCGTCGGTCAACGGGTGCGAGGATTCGTACACAAACCCTGCATAC
>NZ_QSHS01000004.1:0-42217 GCF_003467795.1 Collinsella sp. AM36-4AA | reverse complement strand
TTGGTCGACGGATCGTAGTTCTTGGGCATTTCTTCCATATATCTCTCCCTGTCCCGCCGGCGTGTCCGCCTGCTTGGTTTTCGCTCGGTCAAGTCCTGGCTCGCACGAAGGCCACATTAAGTGGCCTTCGGCTCGTGCGGAATCTACGAAAATCTCAACCCGGCCCCTCGGACCGGAGCTGCGGTAACTTTGCTGCGAATCCTCGCGCCCGTTGAGCGACGCGCCCCACGCATAACCCTTATGTCGGTAGGCTGATGCGTTGCGTCCCTGATGGCTACAGGGTTGAAACGAAGGTGGACAGGCGGTGGAGGCCTTCGTCTAGGTCTTTGTCGGAGACGCAGTAGCTTAGGCGGATGTGGCCTTCGGTGCCGAAGCAGTCTCCGGGGACTAGGGCTACGTTGGCCTCTTTGATGGCTTTGATGCAGAAGTCTTCGCTTGTCAGGCCGTACTGTTTAATGCTGGGGAAGGCGTAGAAGGCGCCGGCTGGTTCCACTACGTCGAGATCCATGGCGTCTAAGGCTGCGAGTACGCGCTCGCGGCGGGCTCGGTAGACTTTGAGCATGGGGGTTGGGTCGACGGTGAGGGCTCGGGCTGCGGCGTCCATCTCGAAGGAGACGGCGCTCGATACTAGGTATTGGTGAGCTTTTGCGATCTCGGCGATGACGGGTGCCGCTGCCGCGAGCCAACCCAGGCGCCAGCCGGTCATGGCCCAGGGCTTGGAGAAGCTCTCGATGACGACCGTCTGCTCGCGCAGCTCCGGGTGTCGCTGGGCGAAGCGCTCGTAGCCGTCCACATAGACGAGGCGGTTGTATACGTCGTCGCAGACTACGTATATGCCCGCCTGCTCTGCCACGCGCGCCACGGCGTCGAGCGATGCCGTGTCGAGGATGCAACCCGTGGGATTGTTGGGCGAGCAGATGACGATGGCCTTGGTCGCCGGGGTCACACAGGCGCTAAGCGCGTCCTCGTCAATCTGGAATTGCGCAGGCTCCGTATCCAAGAAGACCGCCTTGGCGTGGTTGGCCACGACGATGCTCTCGTACAGGCCAAAGGCGGGCGTGGGGATAATGACCTCGTCGCCGGGGTTGAGCATAGCCATAAATGTTGCCGACAGTGCCTCGGTCGCGCCGTCGGTCAGGATGACCTCATCGGCGGAAAACGCCAGGCCCGCGTCATCCATATATTTGGACAGTGCATCACGCAGGGCGGGGCGACCGTTGTTGGGCGGATAGTGCGTGTCACCGCGGTCCAGCGCGGCGGTCACCTCGGCGCTAATCACATCGGGCGTGGGAAAATCGGGCTCGCCGAGCGCGAGCGCGATACACCCCGGATGCCGGGCGGCGAGCGCGTTAATCCGGCGGATACCGGAGGGCTTGAGCATGGCAAGCGAGGTATTCATGGGCAGACGCATGGCGTTCCTTTCATAAGGGTTGCACTAGGATAGCGCGGCGGGGCGCCACCAGACGGTGTAACCTAAACGGAAACGAGCCGGAAAGGAGATGGCATGGAGACGACCGCGCGCGGCGACTTACCAAAAACACTGCACACCATTGCGTATATCAGTATTCCCAATAGCGCCGATCTTGATTTTTTGCTCTGGGACCTGCAGGATGCCATCGCCGCCTATGCTCAACTTTCCGGCACCGCACTCCCCCGCCCGGTCGACTTGAAGGCAAATGACGCCGGCAGCGTTGCCGATGGCATCGTGCTGGCCATTGAAGATGTGGCTGACGATGAGACGTTGACTGCTATCGAGCAGGCGCTTGAGCGCTTTGGCGGTACGGGAACGCGCGTCTATGCCGCGATTCGAGCCGCACAAGAGGGCACTGAGCAGGCGCGTGGGACCGCCGTTCGCCTGCACAAGGCATGTGAGCGCCATGACCAATTGTGGTGTGGCGGCGTTGCCATCTGCGCCGGCAGCGGCATCGCAGCGCTTCGCCATTCCCCGCGCATGGGACTCTTGCGGCGACCGTTTTCGGAGGCCATGGACAAGCTCGTGGGCGCCGTGCGCATGGGCTGCTCCGTCGAGCATGCACAGCGACTTGGCGGCGGCAATGCCGCCAACGTCGACGCCGACGGCATGGTTTGCGCCGAGCCAGCCGTGCCCGCGCCGATCTGGCGAGGCGTTCTGAAACGTCTGGGCGCCCACGCTCAAACAAAAATCTAAATTAAATAACAGCCCAGTCAACGGCTTCGTGCCAACGCTCGACAAGACGCTCCAGTCGCCAGGCGGCATTGGCAGGACTTGTCGAGGGCAGGACGACGGCGGGCAACCCCGTCCGATCTTGCAAGTAGCGTTTGTAGAGTCGCCCTGCCGTACCGCCGTTACAGACAACGACCTCGATCGGCGCGGCATCGGTAATGCGCTCGATATGTGCCGGCACAACGTTGCGAATGCTCGCGTCGCTCGAGCCCTTAATGTCGCAGCCCTCGATTGCATCCCACAGGGCCACGCCGCCGTTCAGCAGCATGGCCCGCTTGGCGGCAATGGAGGCATCGAGCGTCGCGGGCTCACCGCTTGCCAAAGGATCGCCCTCGTTGGGCGGCACAGGCACACCGAGGCACGCAGCCATCACACGCCAAAAGCGATTCTGAGGGTTGCCGTAATAAAAGGCATTTGCACGCGAGAGCACCGAGGGAAACGACCCCAGCACCAAAACGCGCGAGCGCTGGTCGAACACAGGCTCAAACCCATGCTCAATATGTTGATAGTCCTCGTCAGACACGGCCATGGGTTAGGCTCTCAACAGATAGCGCACCTCGTAGGGTGCAAGCTCAAGGGCACCCGTCAGCTCGACCGTGGGCGCATCGTCGGCAAGCAGGCCGACAAAGGACCCGTTGAGCTCGCCGGCGCCAAAGGCGTAAGGCTCGCCCACGGCGTTCACCGCCACGAGCACCGTCGCGTCATCACAGGCGCGCTCGAACAGCAGCTGCTTGTTCTGGATCACCACGTTGCGATAGGCACCATAGTTGAGGGCACGGGCCGCCGCGTCGTCTGCCGAGCGCAGGTGCGCGAGCTGCTTGATGAAGGCCGTCAGCTCGTTGGGCGCAGGCTCATCGAGCGCAGGTCGCAGCGCCCAGTCGCCATCGGGGCCACCCTTTTCGCCAGGAATCCCCCACTCGCTGCCATAGTAGACGCACGGAATGCCCGGCATGCCAAAGAGCATGCCATAAGCGGGGCGCAGACAGGACTTGTCGGTAAGGATGCTCGCCAGGCGCGGCACATCGTGGTTGTCGACAAACGACAGCAGATGCTTGCCGCGATAAATGCACCACGGGTCACCGCCAAACTGGCGATGCAGCGAGTGGGCGATCTCGAACATGTTGACCGAGTTAAAGCTGGAGTACAGGCCCTTGTAGCACTCGTAGTTGGTGCAGGAGTCAAGCATCTCGTCATTGACGATCTGGTTGTAGTCGCCGTGGAGCGTCTCACCAATCAGCACAAAATCGGGCTTGAGCTCACGGGTAAAAGTATGCAGGCGGCGCATAAAATCGCGATCGAGCATATAGGCGACGTCCAAGCGCAGGCCGTCGATGCCAAAGCCCTCGGCCCAGCGACGCACGGACTCAAGCAGGTAATCGACCACGGCGGGGTTTTGCAAGTTGAGCTTCACAAGCTCAAAATGGCCTTCCCAGCCCTCGTACCAAAAGCCGTCGCCATAGCAGGAGTCGCCGTCAAAGCTAATGTGAAACCAGTCCTTGTAGGGCGAGTCCCACTTGCGCTCCTGAACATCGCGGAAGGCCCAAAAACCGCGACCGACATGGTTGAAGACGGCATCAAGCACCACACGGATGCCATGGGCATGCAGTGTCTCGCACACGGCGGCAAAGTCGGCATCCCCACCCAGGCGACGGTCGATATGGCGCAGGCTGCGCGTGTCGTAACCGTGACTGTCGGATTCGAGCGGCGGGTTAATGAGCACAGCACCGATGCCGAGCTCTTGCAGGTAGTCGGCCCATTGGGCAATCTTCATTATGGGCGCATCGGGGTTGGGCGCAGCGTTGGCAGCCTGGGCGAGTTCATCCTCGGCAACAGGGGCGGCGTTTTCGCGCGGAGCTCCGCAAAAGCCCAGCGGATAGATCTGATAGAACGTCGTCTCGTATGCCCACATAGCAACCTCCCGGCAATCTTTCACGCAACGCCATCCATTGTATGCCCGCCGCGCATCCCCTCCCCCAAAATAAGTTGCGGTGAAATAGGGACTGTTGAGACCAATAAACCGGGCAAACAGTCTCTATTCCACCGCAACTGATGAGGGAACGTGATTAGGCGACGGGCTTTGCGCGGCGTATGACCGGGAACAGCACCGTAATGGCGAGGATGACGCCCACGACGGTAATCGCCCCGCCCGCAAAGCCAATCCAAGCGATACCGGGACCCGAAACCACGGCGCCGCCGATTGCGGTGCCCGTGCCGATGCCGAGGTTAAACAGGCCCGAGAAGATCGACATGGCGACGGCCGACGAATCCGCCGGTGTGTACTTGATGAGCTCGGCCTGGAACGCCACGTTAAAGGCTGTGGAGCAGCAGCCCCATAGCGCGCAGACGGCAAGCACTGCTACGAGCGACGATGCGACCGGACCCATGAGCAGCAGAGCCACCGGCACGCCGGAGAGCGTGATAGCCAAGAACGGGAAGCGATGCCCATCGAACAGGCGGCCAAACAGCCAGCTTCCGAGCAGACCGGAGCAGCCAAACGCCGTCAGCGTCATGGTAATAGCGCTTGCGTCGACGTGCGCGACCTGCGCCAGGAACGGCTCGATATAGCTGTAACCCGCATAATAGCCGGTTGCCATGAACACCGTGACCGCATAAAGCGCGATGAGGAACGGATTCTTGAGCAGCTCGGGCAGCTGCTTAACGGTAAAGCGCTCGCCCACCGGCATGGCCGGGAACACCGCGGCCTGGTACACCACCGCGGCGGCAGAGAAGGCACCGACCACGGCAAACGTCATGCGCCAGCCCACAGCTAGTCCGATGGCGCGGCCGATCGGCAGGCCAAAGATCTGCGCGATGGACGAGCCCGTGGCGATTATGCTGATGGCGAGCGCCCCGTGGCGACTGTCGACCAGGCGCGAGGCCATGATTGAAGCGACCGACCAGAACACGGCATGCGCGCAGGCGACCACCAGACGCGCGCAAACCAAAATAGGATAGGTGGGCGCCACAGCGGACAGGAACTGGCCGAGCGAAAACACGGCCAAAACGCCCAACAGCATCCGCTTGAACTCAAAGCGCGAGGCAAACACCATAAGCGGCAGCGACAGCAGCATGACGCCCCAGGCATAGACCGAAATCATGATGCCTGCCTGGGCCTCGGTGAGCGAGAACGACGCGGCGATATCAGTCAGAAGGCCGATGGGCATGAACTCTGATGTGTTGAACACGAACGAACAGCAGGCGAGCCCGATAAGCGGGAGCCACTGCTTGAGCGAGATGCCATCTTGTCTTGCCTGGGTCATGTAGGAAACCTCTCCGATTGTCTTGAGCGGTGGGCGATTATATAGCAACGACCCCGCATCCGTCAGTACAGATGCGGGGCCGCAATCAACTCAATACACAGAGGTGGCGACGTCAATTAATAGCTAAGCCAACCCCAGCAATATGCCCGCCGAATGCACGACAAACGCCACGATCCAGGCGACCGTCACCTGAAACGCGAACACGGCAACGGCATAGCGCGCGCCCAGCTCACTCTTGACGGCGCCGATTGCCGCTACGCAGGGCGGGTACAGCAGCGTAAAGACCAGGAACACGTAAGCGGGAAACGGCGAAAACATGGTCGACAGTGCCGCGGGCGAGGTCGCGCCCAAAAGCACGGTGAGGGTCGAGATGACGCTCTCCTTGGCGATAAGTCCGGTGACGAGCGCCGTGGATGCACGCCAGTCGCCAAACCCAAGCGGTGCCAGCGCCGGCGCGATAATGCTACCCAGACCGGCAAGTAGACTCTGCGACTGATCGGCGACCACATTAAAGCGAATGTCGAACGTCTGAAGGAACCAGATGACCACGGTAGCGGCAAAGATAATGGTAAAGGCCTTGGTAATAAAGTCTTTGGCCTTATCCCATGCCAGCATCACCGTCGTCTTGACGCTCGGCAGGCGGTAATTGGGAAGCTCCATGATAAACGGCACCGGGTCGCCCTTAAATGCCGTGCGGTTGAGCACCAGGGCGGCAATGCAGCCGACCACGATACCAATCAGATAGAGCGAGACCATGGCGGGAACTGTCGCCTGCGGGAAGAATGCTCCGCACAGCAGACCGTAGACCGGCAACTTGGCCGAACAGCTCATAAACGGCGTGAGCATGACCGTCATCTTGCGGTCGTGCTCGGATGGGAGCGTACGGGTCGACATGATAGCCGGCACGGTGCAGCCAAAACCGACGAGCATGGGCACGAAGCTGCGGCCCGACAGGCCAAAGCGACGCAGTACCTTATCCATGACAAAGGCAACGCGCGCCATGTAGCCCGAGTCTTCCAGAATGGAGAGGAACAAGAAGAGCACGACGATAATCGGCAGGAAGGTCAGCACGCTGCCCACGCCCGTAAGCACGCCGTCGACAGCCAGCGAGCGCACCACGTCGTTGGTGCCGAACGCCTTGAGACCCGCATCGGCCGAGGCGATGATGGCAGCGATGCCGTCCTCCATAAGTCCCTGCAACGCCGCGCCGATCACGCCAAACGTCAGCCAAAAGACGAGGCCCATGATCACCAGGAACGCCGGAATGGCTGTGTAACGACCTGTCAGGATGCGGTCAATCTTGACGGAGCGCACGTGCTCGCGGCTCTCGTGCGGCTTTACGACGCAGCGCCCGCACACGTCGCCGATAAAGCCGAAGCGCATGTCGGCCAGCGCAGATAGACGGTCGGTGCCGGCCTCGCCCTCCATCTGGGTAATGATGTGCTCGATGGCGTCAAGCTCGTTTCGATCCAGATGAAGTGCCTCGGTCACCAGCTCGTCGCCCTCAACCAGCTTGGTCGCCGCAAAACGCACGGGAATGTGCGCCGTCGCGGCATGGTCCTCGATCAGGTTGGCAATGCCGTGGATGCAGCGATGCAGTGCACCGCCGTCTGGACCATCGGGCGCACAGAAGTCCAGGCGACCGGGGCGCTCACGGAACCGCGCCACGTGCAAGGCATGATCCACCAACTCGCCAATGCCCTCGTTGCGGGCAGCGCTAATGGGAACAACAGGCACGCCCAGCAGGCTCTCGAGCAGGTTGACGTCTACGGCACCACCATTGGCGGTCACCTCGTCCATCATGTTGAGCGCGATGACCATGGGGCAGTCGAGCTCCATGAGCTGCAGTGTCAGGTACAGGTTACGCTCGATGTTGGTGGCGTCGATGATGTCGATGATGGCGTCGGGGTCTTCGTCCAAGATGAATTGGCGGCTGACGATTTCTTCGCCCGTGTACGGCGACAACGAGTAAATACCGGGCAAGTCGGTAACGCTCGCCTCGGGGTGGTTACGGATAGTGCCGTCCTTGCGGTCGACCGTCACGCCGGGAAAGTTACCGACATGCTGGTTGGAGCCCGTCAGCTGGTTGAATAACGTGGTCTTGCCGCAGTTTTGGTTGCCGGCGAGGGCAAAGTGCAGCGGCGCGCCCTCGGGCACGGCCGTCTTTGCCGCACGGGGCGAATACGTCCCCTCGCCCAGGGCCGGATGCTCCGTCGTGCCGATTGCGGCGTTAGCGCGCGGACCCGTATCGGTGTCGTGAATACCCACAAGCTCGATGCGAGCGGCATCGTCCTTGCGCAGTATCAACTCGTAGCCACGCAGGCGGATCTCGAGCGGGTCGCCCATGGGGGCGTACTTCATCATGGTGACTTCGGTGCCCGGCGTTAGGCCCATGTCCAAAATATGCTGTCGGAGTGCCTGATCGTCCGATGCCACCGATGCGACAACGGCGTCCTTTCCAATCTCGAGTGTATCGAGCTTCACGCGCTCATCCTTTCGTTAGACGCGGTTAACCGTTTACCGGGGCTAACCAACTCGTAACGACAAATGATAGCGCTCTGAACTATTTTATAAAGTCAAATACCGATGTTTACCTGCGCAAACTTTATGCGGTGCGCCCCGAAAGCTCTTTGCGCATACCGCTCAGCGAGATCGAAATGGAACCCGACCGCGCGGTAGCAGTGAGTCGATCACCCTCAACCGACCCCGTGCATGTAAAGGGCGCCTTGCCCATCAAGACGTGGGAGATAGTACCCGAGAGCTCAAAGAAATCGCACTCAGCGCGGGCACCCGAGAGAGCGATATTGAGACCCCTGACGTTTAGTACTGCCCTGAGTGCGCCGTTCACCCCATGTGAAAACGTCACCTCGCCGCGCTTGCTCCCCACCGGCGTCTGGGCCAAAACCACATACGTACCCTCAAGCATGGCTCCTCCTCTAAGCAGACTTTTTGAAACGGGCAAGTAGTCTACTTTTACATATGGCGTTCCAGGAAGCGGAAGGCCAGGCGGATCCAGGGACGGACGGAAACCTGCTTGTCCTCGTTGTCGACCGCGGTGTTGGCGTTGCCGAGCGAAAGGCCGTGGCCGCCCTGGTCAAAGACGTGCATCTCGCATGCAACACCCTCCTCGGCCATGCGCTGCGCAAACGGATAGGCCTGCGCGATCGGCGCCGTCTTATCGTCGGACACGCCCCACACAAAGGTCGGGGGCATCTGACGCGAAACGTGCGTGGTAGGGCAAATGTCGGCCAGGTGCTCATCGGTCGCCTCGCCGCCCGTCACCATCGACAGATAGTCGTTGAGCAAATCGCGCCCCGTCTTGCCACCCGTCTTGGGCACGCGCAGGTCGATGCGCGGGTCGCGCGTCTGCATATCGCGCACATAGGCAAGGTCGAGCAACGGATAGCCCAGCACCACGGCGTCGGGACGAATATCCTCCGGACGAGCCCCGGCAAGGCCCGCGAAGGGTCCGGTCTTCCACTGCGTTGCCAACGAGGCGCAGATCATGCCGCCCGCCGAGAAACCCACGATGCACACGCGCTTGGGATCGACATGCCACTCGTCGGCGTTGGCGCGCACGGTAGCGACCATCTTGGCGAGGTCCGCCTGCGGGTGCGGAAAGCTCACGTCGCCCGTGGCGCTCGTCACATAGTTGAGCACAAAGGCCTGGTAGCCGCGGTCCAAAAACGCAAACGCCACCGGGTCCTGCTCGTGCGGAGCGATATGCGTAAACCCGCCTCCGCCGCAGATGATCACCGCGGGGCGGCGGCCATTGGGCTTGTCGGGCAGCGGCTCGGCACCCAGATACGTAAACGTCGCCGGATAATCCTCGGTCGGCTCCTCGCCCCACAGCGCATGGTTCTCAATAATCATAGGTGCTCCCTCCGTGCGATTCGTGCGCACTCGTTTTTCGCACCTTAGCGTACCCCACTTGAGCCCGCGGCGTAGAAACACCCCCGCAATAAGTTGGCCTTCAACTGATATATCACAAAATCGCTGTTCAGAGGTATCGTTGGACAGCGTAAAATAGGAGCGCTGACCGTGCTGGGAAACACGTACGAAACGTTTCCGGCAAACCACACGCGTGCAACATGCACGCCTGATACGTTGGAGGCATCTATGGGTCTGCTCGATTCGCTCAAGTCCACGTTCACTTCGTCGGGCGAGGCGTCCGTTCCGCCCGCAGCAAGCTTCGCCACCCGCGAAGGCGTCATCTACGCTCCTGTCAACGGCGTGCTCGTCAATCTGAGTGAGGTTCCCGACGAGACCATCGCCTCGGGCATGCTCGGCCAGGGCTACGGCATCGAGCCCATTACCGGCACCATTTACGCCCCCGCTAACGGCCGTATCGGCGCCACCACCGTCACCAACCACTCCATCGGCATGATCACCGAGGACGGTCTTCGCGTGTTCATCCATGTCGGCCTGGGCACCGTGGAAATGAACGGCAAGGGTTTTGCCCGCTTTGTCGAGATGGGCGACACGGTCAAGGCCGGCCAGCCGCTCATCAGCTTCGACCGCGACGCTATCAAGGCCGCCGGTCACGAGGACATCGTGACCGTCATCATCTCTGAGCTCGACCGCCTCAAGAGCATCGACCACGTCGGCGAGTCTGGCACGCTTATCGGCGGCAACCCGCTCGTCAAGCTTGGCGACCCGCTGCTGGTAGCCAAGACCAAGTAGCCAGGCCCCGCGCCACACAGCCAAAAGGCAACACGCCAAGCGCCCGCGACCATTTGGCCGCGGGCGCTTTTCGTTTGAAACCGTTCTGCCAATGCCTTATCTGTATAGCCCAAATGAGCCAAGCTGCTAGAATATCGAACTGTATGGATAACTATCATTCAACCGTTATGGGAGGATACGTGAACCGCACCAAAATCGCGCAGCTCTATACGCACGCCGAGTCGCTCGGCGGCCAAACCGTCACCGTTGCCGGCTGGGTCAAGTCCGTCCGCGACATGAAGAACTTTGGCTTCGTTACGCTCAACGACGGCAGCTGCTTCCGCGACCTGCAGGTCGTCATGAACCGCGAGGCACTCGACAACTACGACGAGATCGCCCACCAAAACGTCTCGGCCGCACTCATTTGCACCGGCACCGTCAAGCTGACCCCCGATGCGCCCCAGCCTTTCGAGCTTTCTGCCACCTCCATCGAGGTCGAGGGCGTCAGCGCTCCGGATTACCCGCTGCAGAAGAAGCGCGCAACCGTCGAGTTCCTGCGCACCCAGCAGCACCTGCGCCCGCGCACCAACCTGTTCCGCGCCGTGTTCCGCATCCGTTCTGTCGCGGCTGCCGCCATCCACCGCTTCTTCCAGGAGCAGGGCTTTGTCTACGTCAACACCCCCATCATCACCACGAGTGACTGCGAGGGCGCCGGCGAAATGTTCCGCGTAACCACGCTCGACCCCAAAAATCCGCCCCTCACCGAGTCCGGCGAGGTCGACTGGAGCCAGGACTTCTTTGGCAAGCACGCGAGCCTTACCGTGTCCGGCCAGCTCAATGCCGAGAACTTTGCCATGGCCTTTGGCGACGTGTACACCTTTGGCCCCACCTTCCGCGCCGAAAACTCCAACACCACGCGCCACGCCGCCGAGTTTTGGATGATCGAGCCCGAGATGGCCTTTGCCGACCTTAACGACTACATGGATAACGCCGAGGCCATGCTCAAGTACGTCCTTAAGGACGTTATGGCTACCTGCCCCGACGAGCTCAATATGCTCAACAAGTTTGTGGACAAGGGCCTGATCGAGCGCCTGGACCACGTGGCAAACTCCGACTTTGCCCGCGTTACCTACACCGAGGCCGTCGAGATCCTGGAGCAGGCAGTCGCTGCTGGCCACCAGTTTGATTACCCCGTCAGCTGGGGCATCGACCTGCAGACCGAGCACGAGCGCTTCCTGACCGAGGAGCACTTTAAGCGACCGACCTTCGTAACCGACTACCCGGCCGAGATCAAGGCGTTCTACATGCGCATGAACGAGGACGGCAAGACCGTCGCCGCCGCCGACTGCCTGGTTCCCGGTATCGGCGAGATTATCGGCGGCTCCCAGCGCGAGGAGCGCCTGGATCTGCTCGAGGCCCGCATCAAGGACCTGGGCATGAATCCCGAGCAGTACAAGTACTACCTTGACCTGCGCCGCTACGGTTCCTGTAAGCACGCCGGCTACGGCTTGGGCTTCGAGCGCTTGGTCATGTATCTGACCGGCGTGGGCAACATCCGCGACGTCCTGCCGCACCCGCGCACCGTGGGCAACGCCGACTTCTAATCGCCACAGCGCCACCAAACGCGTTCCAGCGCATCACGCCAGCGCCTCTCGGCAAGCCGAGGGGCGCTTTTTTCAACAGTATCCGTCAAGCTTTTGGCAAGATTTTGATCAGTTGAGCAGGGCTGTTGAAAACTCGACCCGCCGCTTGCCGACGACTACCGACCGCCCGGAGTGTCCTGCACCCCTGGGAAAGCCCCGCGCCCTAGGCTCCATACCGTCGCCACCCAAAACGGAAAGGACGTGGACGCCATGACCGAAACCGCTGTTGAAACTTACGAGACCACGACGAGGGGCGCCGCCTCGATGGCAGCCTATCGCGCCGTTCGCATCCTGCAACTATTAAGCGAAAACACCGGCGAGGACAAGGCCATGCTTTCCGATGAGTTGATCCGGCGTCTCGCCCATCCCGACGACCCCGCCCGCATGCCCATCTCGGCGGCGCGGCGCAGCATCTACACCGCCATCTCCGCACTTCGCCATGCCGGATACGAAATTGAATACAAGCGCGGCGTGGGGTATCGGCTCTTGACCCGTCCGCTCACCGACGAAGAGATCATCCGGCTCCACGGCATGGTCATGCGCAACCGCTCTACGCCCATCGCCATTCGAAAAAGCATGGCGCAGCACCTGGTCGCCATGGCGAGTGCCGACGTTCGCGGCTACCTCGATGCACCCGAGCCTGCTCCAAGCGCAGGCGACAAATCCACCAAGGCCACACGCACGCCCGTCAAGCGCATCGATGCCTGCGAGCTCATCGAGCAGGCCATCGACCACGGAACCACGGTGAGTTTTGATATTTCGAGTGTCACGGCACGCGGAGAGGTCGAAGTAGCGCGGATGACACTCCGGCCCTTTGCCATCAAGCAACGAGACGGCATCTCGTATTTGCTGGGAACGGTCTATGACGCGCGAGGCGCCGACGACACGCTGCGTACCGTTGAGATCGGCCGCATGAGAAACGTCACCACACGTCTCCTTGACGGCAAGAAGCTCTTCGCCGTCCTGGACGAGGACGATGCCTCCTCCGCCGCATAAGACCCTCCGCCGCCCATTCGACTACCCGTACCGCCCATCCGGTTCTGTATTAAAAAACCCGCCGAGCTGTTGTAAAAATGGACATCAGCGCTACTATAGTTCCACTTGCACTTTGTCCCAGTGCAGTGTTTCCAGCCATTTTTATACTGGGGGTAATGATATGAAGGACATCACCATCAGCCGCAGGAGCCTTCTTGTCTCCGCTGGCCTGCTCGCGCTCGCCCCGCTCGCCGGATGCGGTGGCAACTCTGATTCCGGCTCCGCTGCCACCGGTTCCGACTACACCATCGGCGTTCTGCAGCTCACCGAGCACTCCGCGCTCGATGCCGCCAACGACGGCTTCGTCAAGGCCATCAAGAAGAGCAGTCTCAAGGTCAAGATCGACCAGAAGAACGCCCAGAACGACCAGTCCACGTGTAAGTCCATTGCCGACAAGTTCGTAGGCGACGGCGTCGACCTGATCTATGCCATCGCTACGCCCGCCGCGCAGGCTGCCGCCGGCGCCACCGCTGATATCCCCATCGTTGGCTGCGCCATCACCGACTACGCCGCTTCCGGCCTGGTCCAGGACAACGACAAGCCCGGCACCAACGTCACGGGCGCTTCCGACCTCACCCCGGTCGCTGAGCAGCTCGAGATGATGCAGAAGGTCCTGCCCGACGTTAAGAAGGTCGGCCTGCTCTACTGCACCGCCGAGTCCAACTCCGACGTCCAGATCAAGGCAGCCAAGAAGGAGCTCGGCAAGCTGGGTCTGGAGTACACCGACTTCACCGTCTCGAGCTCCAACGAGATTCAGTCCGTCGTCGAGTCCGCCGTGGGCAAGGTCGACGCGCTCTACTCCCCCACCGACAACACCATCGCCGCGGGTGCTTCGCAGGTCGGCCAGATCTGCAAGGAAAACAAGCTCCCCTTCGTTACCGGCGAGGAGGGCATGTGCAAGGCCGGCGGCCTGTTCACCCTCTCCATCAACTACGAGGATCTGGGCTACGCCGCGGGCGAGATGGCCGTCAAGATCCTGAAGGGTGAGGCTAAGCCCGAGGATATGCCGATCAAGCACCTCTCGAGCAAGGACCTAGTCGTCGTCAAGAACGACGAGATGGCCGAGGCTCTGGGCATCGATCTTTCTGCTCTGGACGAGTAGCGCCATGCGCGGTAGCGCGTCTAGGGCACGCACTCGCGCCGTTGCCGTGTTATTCAATATCTGAGCCACAGGGGCGAACGCTAAAGACCGGCGTTCGCCCTGCTTGTTTCGGATGAGACAAAACATCCGTCCGCAGCTCTTTTATGCATTGGTACCGCTATTATGGAAAATCACGTGTCCACCCTATCCTAGGAGGTATGAAGCATGCTCATTGCATTGCAGGGCGCCGTTTCGCAGGGCGTCCTCTGGGGCATTATGGTGCTTGGCGTGTTTATCACGTTCCGCCTGCTCGACATCCCCGATATGACCTGCGACGGCAGCTTTGCCCTCGGCGGCTGTGTCTGCGCCGTACTCATCGTCAACAATAACGTCGACCCGCTGCTCGCCGTGCTGGCCGGCATGTGCGCCGGCGCCATCGCGGGCGCGGTCACGGGCATTCTGACCACCGTCTTCGAGATTCCCGCGATCCTCGCCGGAATCCTCACCCAGATCAGCCTGTGGTCCGTCAACCTGCGCATCATGGGCAAATCCAACACGCCCATCCTTGCCAAGGGCACCGTGTTCTCGGCCGTCAGCAATATGACCGGTCTGCCGCAGTCCACCGTTGCCATCATCTTGGGCATCCTGCTCGCCGTGGCCATCGTTGCCATTCTGTACTGGTTCTTTGGTACCGAGATCGGCTCCGCGCTGCGCGCCACCGGCAACAACGAGTACATGATCCGCGCCTTGGGCGTTAACACCAACTCCACCAAGATGATCGCTCTCGTGCTCTCCAACGCTCTCATCGGCCTTTCGGGTGCGCTTATCTGCCAGAGCCAAAAGTATGCCGACATTGGCATGGGCACAGGCGCCATCGTTATCGGCCTTGCCGCCATCGTCATCGGCGAGGTGCTCGGTCGCCTGCTGCCCGGCGGACTCACGCAGTTTAGCGTCCGCCTGGCCTCCGCCGTCTTTGGCTCTGTGGTGTACTTCCTCATTCGCGCCATCGTGTTGCAGCTGGGCATGGACGCCAACGACATGAAGCTGCTCTCCGCCGTAATCGTTGCCGTGGCCCTGTGCGTGCCCGTGGTTTGGGAGCGTTATAAGCTCCGCAGCTCCTACACGAGGGGAGATGAGGCAGATGCTTAAGCTCTCGCACGTCAAAAAGACCTTTAACAAAGGCACCGTCACCGAGAAGCGCGCACTCACCGGCGTCGACCTTACCCTGAATGATGGCGACTTTGTAACCGTGATTGGCGGCAACGGCGCTGGCAAGTCCACGCTGCTCAACATGATCGCCGGCGTATATCCGCTCGATTCGGGCGTTATCGAGCTCGACAGCACCGACATCTCGCGTCTGAGTGAGTCGCAGCGCGCCAAGTACCTGGGCCGTGTGTTCCAGGACCCCATGCGCGGCACCGCAGCCGACATGCAAATTGCCGAGAACCTGGCCCTCGCCAAGCGCCGCGGCCAGCGCCGCGGTCTTTCGTGGGGCGTCACCAAGGCCGAGAAGGACGAGTACGTTAAGCTGCTCAAGCGCTTGGACCTCGGCCTGGACACGCGCCTCAACGCCAAGGTCGGCCTGCTCTCGGGCGGTCAGCGCCAAGCACTCACCCTGCTGATGGCCACGCTCACCAAGCCGCGCCTGCTGCTGCTCGACGAGCACACGGCGGCCCTCGACCCCAAGACGGCATCGAAGGTGCTCAACCTGACCGAGGAGATCGTCGACGAGAACCACCTGACCACGCTCATGGTCACGCATAACATGAACGACGCCATCCGTCTGGGCAACCGTCTGATCATGATGCACGAGGGCCACGTGATCTACGACGTGGCGGGCGACGAGAAGAAGTCGCTCACCGTGGCCGACCTGCTGCAGAAGTTCGAGGAGGTCTCGGGCGGCGAGCTCGCCAACGACCGCATGCTGCTGAGCTAAAACCTGCCAAAAAGGGACAGGTTTATTTTGGCAGGTTTTATCTGCACAAACGTCAAAACCGCCGCAAAGGAGCAGATACCTTTGCGGCGGTTTTCGCTAACCCCCATATCGAGCACAGAAGCCCGTCCGAATTTGATCGGACGGGCTTCTTGATGGGTATCATGGTTGGACGATCATTAGGAGGTTTCCCTACATGGAATTGTTTGAGCCGATTCTTCATTTCTTTGCACAACGATGGGTCCACAACATCATCTGGGCAGGTATCTTGGCTATCGGCACCGCCGTTGCCGCCAAGGTCGCGTCCAAGACCCTGTACCACCTGCTCAACCGCGACGATAACCCACTCCCTTCATCAAGCATCTTCATCAACATCGCGCGCGCCGTCATTTGGATGATCGGCGGCAGCTTTATCCTCGACAACTGCTTTGGCATTAATGCAAACGCCCTCGTCGCCGCTCTTGGCGTCGGCGGCATCGCCATCTCACTCGGCTTTCAGGACACGCTGTCAAACCTCATCGGCGGCATGCAGGTGACGTTTATGGGCATTGTCAAACCCGGCGACAATATCGAGGTCGGCGGCGTGTCCGGCGTGGTCCAAGATATCACCTGGCGCCATACGACCATCGAAGATGCCTGCGGGCAGACCATCATCGTCCCCAACTCCAACATCTCCAAGAACACGCTCGTGCATTTGATGCCCTTTGGGCGCGTGGCCGTCCCCGTCGCGGTCAAGGACACGTCCAAGTGGGCTTCACTGGACGCGCTGGCAGATGAGCTCACCGACGCCACCAAGGCCGCCGTGCTTCCCATCTCGGGCTTTGACAAGGAGCCCTACGTGCTCTTTAGCGAGATCGGCGACTTTGGCGTCAAGGGCAAAATCATCTTTATCGTCAGCGACGACAGCACCACTTTCACGGCAGCCGACGCCTGCATCCGCGCCATCGCTCCCCTCATTGCCTAGCCTGCCAAATAGGGACAGGTTTATTTTGGCAGGTTTTATCTGGGCAAATTAGCTACCCGCGGAAGGACGAGACGATGGTACTATGGTTTATATAGTTGTTTAAACGACTAAGGGAGTAGACACCATGGAAGAGGCCTATCGTCAAGCACGCAAGCGCGGCGAGCAGGGACGCCGTCGCGCCATCAGCCAAAGCGAGCACCCGTACCTTACGGACCTCGATAGCCTCGTTGCCCAGCTCCCCTTAGGTCAGCGAGAGAGCGTCGGCCTAAGGGACATTCCGCTCGAAATGGTCGTCGGCACGGTTACCAAGGGCCGTCAGTCTGCCTTTTCGTGCAACTTTATGCCCCTGTTGCCATTTAGCACCGAGTTCGCCCGCAAGTGGTCCAACCTCTATGACATCCAGGTGACCGAGGGCTATCGCGACCCCATCATCGTCACCGAGTTCATGCATCGGTTCTACGTCCAGGAGGGCAACAAGCGCGTCAGCGTCCTCAAATTCCTGGACGCCCCGACGGTTTCGGCCAAGGTCACCCGTCTCTACCCCGGCACATGGGATTCCGTCGAAAGTCGCCTGTACGGCGAGTTCTGCGCGTTTTGGCGCGTCTGCCCCCTATACGAGATCGAGTTCTCGCGCGAGGGAAGCTATGAGACGCTCGCCAAGATGCTCGGCCAGGACCTTGTCGAAAAGTGGCCACAGAAAAAGGTCGACTACCTGCGCCATACCTTCCTACTCTTTAAACGCGCCTACCTGCGCGCCGGCGGCGACCATCTGGACATTACGCCCGCCGACGCCATGCTCGTCTACCTCAACGTGTACAACCAAGACCGTCTACTGGATACGCCGACGGACATCGTCGTAAACCGCCTGTGCAAGATTTGGCGCGAGCTGGTCATTGCCGGCAAAAATGACGAGGACAAGGTCGATCTTGTCGAAGCGCCGAGCGTCGATGAGGAAGAGGCGCCCGCCAAGCCCACCTCCGGCGTGCTCAACTTCTTTATGGGCAAGACCGTCTACTCGGCGGCCAACCCCCTACGCATCGCCTTTATCCATGAGTTCCCCTGTTCGACGTCGAGCTGGGACAGCCTGCACGATCAAGGGCGCCAGTATCTCGATGAGCACTTTGGCGGTATCGTGCGCACCGAGGCGTTTGAGGACCGCCACGATCCGGACGTGTTCTACGCCGCCGTGGAAACGGCTGTCAAACACGGAGACAACGTCATCTTCTCGACCTCGCATCGCCTGATGGAATACACGCTCAGAGCGGCCGTTGAGTATCCCCAGGTTCGGTTCCTCAACTGCTCCATCGGCCTTCCCCACCAAAGCGTGCGCTCGTATTTTGGAAAGATGTACGAGGCAAAGTTTCTGCTGGGCGCCCTTGCGGCCAGCATGGCGGACAACCATCGCATTGGCTACCACGCGTCGGTCTTTGCGTCGGGCGCGCTTAGCGAGATCAACGCCTTTGCCATCGGCGCCTCGCTGCTCGACCCCCGCGCGCAAATTATCCTGACCTGGGGCGATGTGCCCGCCGGAGGCCTTTCCGAGGCCATGTGCCGCGAGGGCGTGAGCGTCATGACCGGCGCTGACATGTCAAAGTCGCTCGAAGACCCCACGGCCTACGGACTCCACCGCCTGGTCGATGGCAAGGTCACCGGCATCGCCATGCCGGTATGGAACTGGGGCCGATACTACGAGCTTATCGTGCGAAGTCTGCTGCACGGCACCTGGGATGAGACCAGTGACGACAGCCAGGTTCGTGCCGTCAACTACTGGTATGGTATGAGCTCGGGCGTCATCGACATTCGCTACGCTCCGGGCCTGCCCTATCAGACGCGTAAGCTTGTTCAGCTGCTCCGCAATGGCATCGTCGAGGGCTCCATCAATCCATTTGGCGGCGAGCTCCATAGCCAAGACGGCGTGGTGCAGATCGAGGGCTTTCCCCCGCTGCCGAGCACGCAAATCGTCGAGATGGACTGGCTGGCCGACAACGTGGTGGGCACCATTCCGCAACTCGACGATGAGCCGAAGGTCCGCGCCCTATGAAAATCCTTGCCATAGCCGATACCGAAGAACGATGCCTATGGGAGTGCTTTCGCAAGGAGCGCTTTGAGGGTATCGATTTGATTTTATCCGCAGGAGATCTGGACCCGGATTATCTTGAGTTTTTGGTCACGGTCATCAACAAACCGCTCATCTACGTGCGTGGCAATCACGATGACCGCTATGCGCGTCATGCACCGGGCGGCTGCATTTGTGTCGAAGACACCGTGTACGTGTATCGCGGCATCCGCATTGCGGGGCTTGGCGGCTCCATGCGCTACCGAGACGGTGCCAACATGTATACCGAGCGCGAGATGGCCAAGCGTGTGCGCAAGCTGTCCCGCAAAGTGAGGATGGTCGGCGGCTGCGACATTCTGCTGACCCATGCACCCGCCGCCGGCGTGGGCGATCTGGATGATCTGCCGCATCGAGGATTCGAGTGCTTTAATGCGGCTCTTGAGTCTTGGGGTCCCGACTATATGATTCACGGGCATGTGCACCAAAGCTACGGCCCCAACTTTCAACGCGAGCGCCAACACCCATGCGGAACGAAGATTGTCAACGCCTGCGGCTATACCAAGATCGAAATTGACGAGGCGCGCTACCCCACGCGCGGTTGGAAGGCCGCTTGGCTCAACTCGCAAACCATGCGCCGCGAGCTCAAACGCCACGAAGCAATCGAGTCTTCAACCGCCAGAACCCCCTGGTAACTGCCAACAACCACCACGAAGGGGATAGGCACCTTTATGGTGGTTTTGCTGACTCGTCCGACCTGTCCATCACGGTGCTTGTGTAATTAACGAGAACACTCATTGTTTTGTAAGGACGGCGCTCACGTGCCGTCTTTTTTTGTCAACTTATGCAGTCTCGACCGTGTTGTATGTAGAGGGACCTCGCGAGACGCCTTCCCTATATCCACCACGACCAATTGGAGGTGACACTATGCCTGCACGCCGTAACCGCAATAGCACGCTCCGATGCGATGCCGATCAGATCGAGCGGGAAGCAAAGCGCTTGGTCGACACGTATTCCGACCTCATCCTTCGATTGTGCTATTCGGCCCTTGGATCCGCTGACGACGCTCAAGACATCTGCCAGGACACGCTGATCAAGATTCTCCAACGCACTCAACCGTTCGACTCGCTCGAACACGAACGTGCTTGGGTGATCCGAGTCGCACTGAACGCATGTCGCGATATCGGCCGTACGCACGCGAATCACCCGGTTGTCGACCTCGATTCGCTCCCCGATTTCTGCGCACCCGTAACACATACCGAGCAAGAATTCGCGCAACGCGACTGCGCCATTCTTTCCGCTGTCACGGCCCTGCCTCAAGCACAGCGCATCGCCATCTTTTTGCACTACTACGCAGGCATGAGCATCAGGGAAATCGCAGACGCCGTTCACGCGACGCCAGCTGCAACCGCCCAGCACCTTAGCCGCGGACGTGCGTCACTTCGGCTTTCCTTGAAAGGAGACCACAATGACTACGAATTCGAATGACTATCGCCACGCCCTGGAGCACATTTCGTTTACCGATAATGCGAAGCAGCACATGGCAAACTCGATTGCTCAGTCCGTCGCCTCAAGCGATGCGGCGACCGCTCAAAGCAACTTTAATGGCACGCGACGCAAGCCGCGCATCGCCCGCCATCCCGTAAGAACAGTCGCTCGCATTGCCGCTGTAACGGCAGTCCTCGCTATCGTCATTGGAGGCGCTGGCACGGCTATGGCAACAGGCGTCCTGCCGCTTCCTTCTGACATGCTTTCCGACATCTTTGACGGACCTGCTTCTCAAACCGAGATCATCGACCGTATTGGCCGGCCCGTCGGTGCTAGCTGCTCCAACAACGGAGTCACCGTGACCGCCGACGCCATCATGGGCGACAAGGATATGGTTACCATCGCCTATACGCTTACGTTCGACGATCCCGCTGCCCTGAAAAAGCTTTCCGAGCCGGGCGAGAACGGAACTATCGCCGGAAGTGTCGATGGAAACGTATACGTTGATGGCGAGCATGGCGGCCAAGGCCAATCATGGCTCATTGACAAGAACCCCAATGACTCCAGCATTCAATACTTTGCACAGTTCAGCGTTGAATCACCCGGCCTTATGGGCAGGACCGTCCGCACGCATATCAACTCTCTCGTTGTGCCACGTGCTGGCAAAGAGCTTCCCGAGTATAAGAAAATACTTACGGGCCCATGGGATCTTAAGTTCCAGCTGAATTACGAAGATACATCCGTTACGATTCCCGCGCCCAAATCGGTCAACTTTAACGGCACCAAGGCGACGATTCAAGAGGCCACCGTATCCTGCGTTGGCGTTTCAGTCCGCTACAACATAGATCGTTCCATCGAACACGACAACAACAGCGGCAAGATGTCTCAAAACATGGAGGAGTCTATGGATGCCGTTGGCAACATACCCCTCATCGTGACGTTCAAAGACGGTCATGTTGAGGACGCAACCAGCCACAGCGGCTATTTCGCAAATAAACTGGATAACGGCACCACTGATGTCCACAAGACCTGGCCGTTCTCGCAAGTTTGTGACACAGACAAGATTGCAAGCGTACAAATTGGCGATACGGTCATTCCCATGAATTCGTAACGCTACGCGGCTCGTATATGCACCCGGTTCCGCACTTCGCGTCTAAAGATGCGCTGTCATCGAGCAGCGTGAGCGCAAGGCCGCCCGTATGGTCGGCTGGGAACACCTCGTTGCGCTAAAAACCACCACGAAGGGGACCGGCACCTTTGTGGTGGTTTTGCTGACTCGTCCGACCTGTCCCAACGGTTTGTCTCAATCTGTAACAGGTAGGGCCCAAATAATCGGTTAGCTGTTACAGATCGAGACAGACCACGGATGCTCAGCCGAAAATCTCAATCTGTAACAGGTAGGAACGATTTTGCCCCTTAGATGTTACAGATTGAGATATTTGACAGCTTGAATCGGCATCGCCTACAGCGCGGCGACGACCTTGTCGCCCATCGTCGTGGTGCCGAGGATCTTATCTGCCGGGGTGTTGACATCGGCGATGTCACGGGTGCGCCAGCCCTCGTCGAGCACGCGCGCCACGGCGCTCTCGATCCACGCGGCTTGCTCGCCCATGTCGAGCGCGTAGGTCAGCAGCATCGCCACCGACAAGATTTGAGCCAGCGGATTGGCCACGCCGAGCCCCGCGATGTCAGGAGCGCTGCCAGCGCTCGGCCCAAACAGCGATACGCCATCATCCAGCGAGGCAGAGGCAAGCATACCGAGCGATCCGGTAATCTGAGCCGCCTCATCGGACAGGATGTCGCCGAGCATATTCTCCGTCACCACGACGTCAAAGTCTGCCGGTCGACTGATGAGCTGCATGGCGGCGTTGTCGACGAGCAGGTCCTCAAGCTCCACGTCGGAGTACTCCTCGTCTTGCACGCGATGCACGATCTCGCGCCACACGCGGCTCGTCTCCAGCACGTTGCGCTTATCAACGCTCGTCACCTTGCCGCGACGTTTGCGCGCCGCCTCAAATGCCTGGCGCGCAATGCGCTCAATCTCGTACTCGCGATACTCCATCACGTCGACCGCACGCTGACCGGCCGCACCCGCAGCGCCCGCGCAGGTCACGGATGCGGGCGCCAAAGTCCCACGGCATGTTGTAGCCCATCGTATCGGGGATGTTCACGACCGTGGCACCGGCCTTTACGGCCGCCTCGATAATGCGCACCAGAAACTCCTGATCGGAGCGGCCGGCATCCTCGGCATAAAACTCAACATCGTCAACGAACTTGCGAGCATGTTTGACGGCATGGATCGCTCACTCAATTGCCCTTTCCTCAGTCATTTGGAGCTTGTCGCGCAGGTGACTGGTGCTCACACCCAGCCCTGTATGGATACGGGGCCTCTGGGCCGTTTTGAGCGCCTCTGCAGCCACTTCGATATCCCTGTCGACAGCGCGCGTCAGGCCGCATACCGTGCATCGGTCGCCCGCAATCTTGCCAATCTCCTGTACGGAGCGAAAGTCACCAGGACTCGAGATGGGAAAGCCCGCCTCGATAACGTCCACGTTCATGCGCACCAGCTGGCGGGCGATGAAGAGCTTTTCCTCGGTATTCATGCTGGCGCCCGGCGACTGCTCACCGTCGCACAGGGTGGCGTCAAAGATTGTGATTTTGCGGCTTATATGTTCCTCCTGATTGACCGTTTTATGACAGATGGCTTTCAGGAGAGAGAGAAGGCCTAGAGATAGAAAAATACCCGTGTCGCTCATCACGCCTGAAAGCGGCAGACGATAGCGCACCCGGGTACAACAAATCGTTATAGCGAGATTACAACCCTAGCGCGCTATCCAATCTAGTAGCGCTAGGCCTAGGAGCTGTTGCGTGTTCTTAAACATGTTGGGCTCCCTTCGGCCTCGGGTAGTACTACATCGCGCTAAAGTACAACACAAGTAAAACCACCACAAGGGTGCCTGTCCCCTTCGTGGTGGTTTCGTTGACTCAAAAGCAAGAGACCCGGTCCTGCACGAGGCAGAACCGGGTCTCTTTAGCAATGCTTGCTTTGCTCAGGCAGTAACTGTTAGTTACTCAGCCAGGAAGTCGCGCTGGATAGCGGGATCGACCTTGACGCCAGGGCCCATGGTGGAAGACACGGAGATGGACTTGACGTACTTGCCCTTAGCAGAAGAGGGCTTGACGCGCAGGATCTCGGTGTACAGGGCAGCGTAGTTCTCGACGAGCTGCTGCTCGGTGAAGGACTTCTTGCCCAGGGGCACGTGGCAGATGCCGTAGCGGTCGGCGCGGTACTCAACGCGGCCAGCCTTGAGCTCGGAGACCATCTTGGCGACGTCCATGGTCACGGTGCCGAGCTTGGGGTTCGGCATGAGGCCACGGGGACCAAGGATCTTACCGATGCGGCCAACCTTGGCCATCATGTTCGGCGTAGCGATAGCGGCGTCGAAGTTGATCTCGCCCTTCTGGATCTGGGCGACGAGCTCGTCGGAACCGATGATGTCGGCGCCGGCAGCCTCGGCCTCGCGGGCCTTCTCGCCCTCGGCGAAGACGGCAACACGAACGGTCTTGCCGGTGCCGTGGGGCAGGGAGATGGAACCACGGATGTTCTGGTCAGCCTTACGAGTATCGATGCCCAGACGGAAGTGGGCCTCGACGGTCTCGTCGAACTTGGCGGTGTCGAGCTCCTTAATGAGCTTGGCAGCCTGAAGGGGGGTGTAGAGCGTGGCGCGATCGATCTTCTCGGCAGCGGCGTTATAGCTCTTACCATGCTTAGCCATGTGCATTACCTCCTGTGGTTAAACGGGCGTGAGCCCTCCCACATCGTATCGTGTGCCCTATTGCACACATATAACGGGCGCCCCGGTCGGAGCACCCGCCATTACCTAAAGAAATCGCTACCCAGCGATGGTGACGCCCATGGAGCGGGCGGTACCGGCGATGATCTTCTTGGCGGCGTCAATGTCGTTGGCATTGAGGTCCGGCATCTTGATCTCGGCGATCTTGGTGAGCTGCTCCTGGGAGAGCTGACCGACCTTGTCGGCCTGGGGCTTAGCGGAACCAGACTTGAGGTTCAGCTCCTTCTTGATGAGGTGAGCCGCCGGCGGGGTCTTGGTGATGAAGGAGAAGGACTTATCCTCGTAGACAGAGATCTCAACGGGGATGATGTCGCCCTTCTTGTCCTGCGTCTCGGCGTTAAAGGCCTGGCAGAACTGCATGATGTTCACGCCAGCAGCGCCCAGGGCGGGGCCGACGGGAGGAGCGGGGTTAGCTGCACCAGCAGGAATCTGGAGCTTAATGACGTTGGCAACCTTCTTCTCAGCCATGGTCATTCCTTTCGAATCACGAGTGTGAAGTACTTGCTATATCGTAAGCACGCACGTGTTAGAAGCACTCCTGAGATGAGCAGTCACAGAAGAAGCACGCTCGCGCGAACGGACGCAAACTTAAGCGATGACAGCGACCTGGTTAAAGTCGAGCTCGACCGGCGTCTCGCGGCCAAAGATCATCAGCGTGACCTTGAGCTTGCCTGCCTCGGTATTAACCTCGGAGACCTTGCCATCAAAGTCGGTAAGCGGGCCATCGGTGACGCGGACGGACGTGCCGACCTGAATATCAACCGACGTACGCTTGGGCGAATCACCCTTACCGGGACGACGAGTCATCTTATTGTACTCGTCGCGGGAAAGCGGAGCGGGCTTGCCGTTGCCGCCCAGGAAACCGGTGACGCCGGGCGTGTTGCGAACACACGTCCATGCATCGTCATCCATCTCCATGCGAACCAGGACGTAGCCCGGGAAGATCTTGGAATCCTTGGTCTCGCGCTTACCACCCTCTTTAATTTCGGTGACGCGCTCCATAGGAATCTCGATATCAAAGATACGGTCCTGCATGCCCATAGTCTCGATGCGATGCTCGAGATCGGACTTAACGCGGTTCTCGTATCCAGAGTAAGTGTGAACGACGTACCAACGCTTAGACATGGTTTAGCCCCTCAATCCAGAGAACAGAGCAAGAGCCTCGCCAAAGCCAGCATCGAGCAGAGCGATGACGACGCCGACGACGATCAGAGAAGCGCAAACGACGACCGAGTAGTTCACGAGTTCCTTCTTATCGGGCCACGTGACGCGCTTCATCTCGGACTTCACCGAAGCGAAATACTTCCTGGTGCGGGCGAAGAAACCAGGCTTCTCGTTCTTCTTGGACTTCGCAGCCTTCTCGTTCTTCTTGGCAACGGCCTTCTTGGCCTCAACCTTGGAGTTGGCGGCAGCGTTGTTGGCAGGTGCCGGCTGCTGAGCCTTCTTCTTGTTCTTCTTGTTGGCCATTTGGGTTACCTCCGCGCAATGCGCTTATACATGAGTAAACCGTAAGCCCCCAATTGGGAGCTTACGGAATAATGACTGGCACGCCAGGAAGGACTCGAACCCTCAACACTCGGTTTTGGAGACCGATGCTCTACCAATTGAACTACTGGCGTATGTGACTAGAGACTAGCGAGTCTCTTTGTGCAGCGTATGGTGACGGCACCAGGGGCAATACTTCTTGATCTCCATACGATCAGGCATGTTCGCCTTGTTCTTAGTGGTCGTATAGTTGCGGCGCTTGCACTCAGTGCACGCAAGAGTAACTAGAGTACGCATGTATCCTGAACCTTTCATATCCGCCCCGTACGGGCACGAGATGGTACTTTATCAGCTCTATGTAAGTGCTGTCAATGAAAACCTCGAATCAATTGGTTCTCGGTGGATCCATTCATATTTGGAACACATCAATGGGGCCAGCGAGATCTAATCGACGGTGTACCCAGAACCATTATCGATCCTCTCGACACCAGCAACGGCTCAATATCCATTGCAGAAAAGAACCCGGCACCCACATAAGTGCCGGGTTCTCTAAGTCAGCTATATCAAAGAGCTAATTTACTCAATGATCGTGGAGACGATGCCCGAACCGACGGTGTGGCCACCCTCGCGGATAGCGAAGCGCAGGCCCTCCTCCATGGCGATCGGGTGGATGAGGTCGCCCTCGATGGTGATGTGGTCACCAGGCATAGCCATCTCGGTGCCCTCGGGGAGCTTGACCGTACCGGTAACGTCGGTGGTACGGAAGTAGAACTGAGGACGATAACCATCGAAGAACGGGGTGTGACGGCCGCCCTCCTCCTTGGTCAGAACGTAGATCTCGCCGGTGAACTTGGTGTGCGGGGTAACCGAACCGGGCTTGCAGAGAACCTGGCCGCGCTCGATGTCCTCACGCTTGATGCCACGGAGTAGCAGACCGACGTTGTCGCCAGCCTCACAGAAGTCCATGGACTTACGGAACATCTCGATACCGGTAACAACGGTGTTCTGGGTATCCTTGATGCCGACGATCTCGACGGGCTCGTTGAGCTTGAGCTCACCGCGCTCGACACGGCCGGTAGCAACGGTACCACGGCCGGAGATGGTCATAACGTCCTCAACGGCCATCAGGAACGGGAGGTCGTTGTTACGAGCAGGCGTCGGGATGTACTCGTCGACAGCGTTCATGAGCTCGCGAATGGCGTCCATCCACTTGGCGTCGCCCTCGAGAGCGCCCAGAGCGGAACCACGGATGACGGGGATGTCGTCGCCGGGGAAATCGTACTCGGAGAGGAGCTCACGGGTCTCCATCTCGACGAGGTCGATGAGCTCGTCATCGTCGACCATGTCGCACTTGTTCAGGAAGACGACGATGTAGGGAACGCCGACCTGACGGGCGAGCAGGATGTGCTCGCGGGTCTGAGCCATGGGGCCGTCGGTAGCGGCGATGACCAGGATAGCGCCGTCCATCTGAGCAGCACCGGAGATCATGTTCTTGACGTAGTCAGCGTGGCCCGGGCAGTCAACGTGAGCGTAGTGACGGGAAGCGGTCTCGTACTCGACGTGGGAGACGGAGATCGTAATGCCGCGCTCGCGCTCCTCGGGAGCCTTGTCGATGTTCTCGAACGCAGTGAAGTCAGCCTTGCAGCCCTCGGTCTCGGAGAGAACCTTGGTGATGGCAGCGGTCAGCGTGGTCTTGCCGTGGTCGACGTGACCAATGGTGCCGATGTTAACATGCGGCTTAGTGCGCTCAAACTTCTCTTTGGCCATAAAGCCCTCCTCTAAACAGGTCGTCCCCGGACGGGACTTTGCCTTTATACCATAGTGGCCTCTCAACATACTATTGAGAAGCCACCGTGTTACCTATGGTAGCGGTGACTGGATTCGAACCAGTGACGCCACGGGTATGAACCGTGTGCTCTAACCAACTGAGCTACACCGCCGGATGGAGCCTGCAACCAGACTTGAACTGGTGACCTCTTCGTTACCAACGAAGTGCTCTACCGACTGAGCTATACAGGCACTTGACGGGTGGGAGCTATAGGATTCGAACCTATGTAGGCAGAGCCAACGGGTTTACAGCCCGTCCCCATTAACCACTCGGGCAAACTCCCAATCGTTCAAGTATCCGCAGGTTCTTTGGTCTTTTGGACCGCCGCCCCCGCGAACGAAAAAGATAATACGATGCAACCTTGGGGGCTGTCAACGAAAACCTCTAGATACACGGTCCCGGGCGTATCTATATACCTTTGACCTGCGGTTTTGTTGAGTTTAGATATGATGGACAGTGGATTTGGCCGCGCTGGTGACATTTCCCGAGGGAACACTTTGGCACGGTGGAGTGAGCCTGCAGAACATCCCTTCGATAACAACTCATTTGTACCTATATATAGGTTGAGATCGGGCTTCCTTGGCAAATTCGAGCGTGGATATTCTCCCGTTTGAAATCGAGCGTGGACAATCTCCCCCTTTTGGCGTGCCACTGGGCCCAAAGTGGAAGATTATCCACGCTCATTCTCCAGGCGGGAGAACTATAGAGCCGAACTACTCGGGCCAGGCCAAAGTAGACCCATAGAGCGGCTCCCCCTTGGTGCAGGGGTAGCGACTCAAGTAACACGACGATAGCAAGTCGAAGAAATAAGTCATGGCATATTTCGAATAAACGCCGAGTCGGTCAATTCCGTTTCCCGCATTACCAAGACGATATACACGGTCAAAAGACCTCGATTTGTCATCGTTGCTAAACGCAGTAATTAGAATCTTCCTGCCCGAACGGCAATCAAGATACTCACGTGCCTGTGACGCAAATAGCCCGGAGACCGATACGAGAATTATCAATGACTGCGAAACGTCTCCCATGTTTTTCAATTCCGCGACGTTAGCCCCAGCAACTATGCGAACTATCTTGCCCGCATAAAACATTTCCTGCTGAAATCGTACGAGATTGGCGCTCACATTATTGGTGCACCAGATTTCAACGTTTTTATGGCCATCAATTTCGTCGGCAAGGTGCTTAATAGCGATATCGGACACGCCGCTTTCAACCTCAGCGAACATCTCGATCATGCGAACGTCGAGCTCTGCCCTGTACTCCTCGTAGCCAAATTCCTCCTCTCGATGGCTTAAGTCGCTTGGAAAGACTGATTGAGTAAATGATTCTTTCAAATCGCTAAGAGACTGGTAGCCCAATCGATTGCAGAAACGACGAACAGCGGAACGGGTCACGAATGCATCGCGGGTTATTGCGGCAACATTGATTTCGCTCGAACGCCTAATGTGAGCGATGAGATATCGAGCGATGGCGGCATCGTTTGACCCAAACTCGCTGTTGATGATTGAGCTAATGCGATTGAGCACATCGAAGTCATTGATATTCACGTGATCCCTCTTTCCGCTCTCCTCGATATTATGGTTCATTTATTGAATCAAACAGCTTTGGTCGTTCTCCTATGATTCAAATCAGTTGACGTCATCTTAATCGTAATTCCGTCACACGTATCCACCGTGTTGAATGATGGAAAGGGGATTCATGGGCAACGTGAACAACATGCCGTTTCTCTGGGGTTCCGCCACGGCGTCTTATCAGTGCGAGGGTGCCTGGAACGAAGACGGCAAAGGCCTCGGCGAGTGGGATTTCTTTAACCACACAAGCAATAAGAACATCAACCATGTTGACGGTGATGTATCTTGCGACTTCTACCATCGCTATGAAGAAGATATCCGCATGATGAAAGAAGGCGGACAAAACACCTATCGCTTCTCTCTTTCATGGAGTCGAATCATCCCCACGGGTATCGGCGAAGTGAATGAAGAGGGTATCGATTTTTATAATCGAGTCATTGATTGCTGCCTCGAAAATGGCATAGAGCCCAACGTTACGCTGTTCCATTACGATCTGCCATTCACGCTTGCTTGCAAAGGCGGATGGCTGAACAACGACATGGCAGAGTGGTTCTGCAAATACGCCAAGATTTGCTTTGAGCGCTTTGGAGACCGCGTCAAAATCTGGGCTACCGTTAACGAGCCGCATTTCTACAGCTACTGCGTAAACATGTTGGGCAACTATCCCCCCAATCGATCGCTCGACGTTCAGTCGTACATGCAGTTTCAATACAACCTGATGCGCGCAAGCGCACTCGCAGTCCGAGCATATCGTCAAATGGGCTACGACGGCATCATCGGCGCCGTCCACGATGGCGGCGTTGTCGAACTCGACCCGGCAACCGAGCACCCTGATGACGTATTTCGATACGCAGACTTTTTCGCCAATCGCATGATTCTGGCACCAGCGCTTCAGGGTCAACTGCCGCCAGAAATGGACGAAATCCTTGAAAAACTTGGCGTCTCGCTCTATCGATCCCCAAATGACGTAGAAGAATTCAGAGACGGTAAAGTCGATTTTATTGGACTCAACGTGTATTGCCGAGAGTATGTAACCGACTGGCACGGTGGAGAGCTTGCCGTTTCGGCGAACAATAAGGGCGGTTCGAGCAAAAAAGTCGAAGGAAAATGCATTGCGCCCTTGTTTGAAAGCGCCCGCGACAGCAATGTTCCCCGCAATAAATGGGGCCGCGAAATACTCCCAAGTTGCATGTATTCAACCATCATGGATGTCCACGAGCGCTATGACGCGCCCCGCATCTTTATTACGGAAAACGGACATGGCGCCTATGAGCAACCAGACGCAGACGGAATGATCCACGATGATGACCGCATCGAGCTTCTGGGCCAGTTCATCGAGCACATGATGAGGGCTAAGCGCGACGGCGCGCGCGTTGAGGGCTACTACCTCTGGTCGACGATGGATCTGTATAGCTGGATCAACGGCTACGAAAAACGATACGGACTTGTCCATATCGACTTCGAGAACAATTTAGAGCGCACCCCCAAAAAGAGCTGGTATTGGTACCGAGACCTTATCTCGAAATATCAGGAGCAGGAAGGCTAGGAGAAAGAGATGAAATATCAGGCAATGTCCGAAACAGTCCTAAAGGCTGTTGGCGGCAAAGAGAACATTACATCGGTAACTCATTGTGCGACGCGCCTTCGCATCGACGCACGAGACACCTCGATCATCGATCTCCAGCTCGCCAAATCGGCCGATCAGGCGCTCGGGGCAGTAGTCAGCGGTGGCCAGCTTCAGGTGATCATCGGCCCCAACGTCACCGAGGCTTACAACGACTTCCTCGACTTCGCGGGAATCGAAGTCGGCGGCGGCGCGGTTGCCGACGATGCCCAAACCGCCAAGGATCTTGCAGAGGGTATCAAAAGCGGCAACACTGCCATGAGCCTGGTTGAGAAATTCGGAAATGTCTCCGCACAGGTATTCATGCCCATCGTCCCGGCGCTCATCGTAGGCGGACTCATTCTTTCGATTAAGAATCTCCTGGTCAATTATTGTGGATTGAGCACCGATAGCGGAACTGCTCAGGTTCTGCTGGCGATCTTCAGCGCCTCATTTAGCTTCCTGCCCGTTTACCTAGGCTACCAGCTCGCCGCTGTCATGAAGATGCAGCCTATCATGGGCGCGCTGCTGGGCGCAATCATGATTAGCTCGTCTATTAGCGGTGCTGAGGGTCTCGACTTTCTTGGCATCCCCATCCCGACGAATGACTACTCGAGCACGGTGGTGCCAATCGTACTGGGCGTTGTGTTCATGTACTTTGTTGATCGCGGTCTTCAGAAAATCATCCCGGACGTTACCAAACTGTTCTTGAAGCCGCTACTCACCATGTTTATCGTCGTGCCTGTTGAGCTGATTATCCTCGGCCCCGCCGGCAGCATGATGGGCTACGCGCTGAGTGATGCCGTCACGTGGCTCATGGATAACGTGGCATTTATCGCTACTCCAATCCTTGCAGCCCTTAACCCCTATTTTGTCATGCTCGGTCTTGATAAGGCCTACATCGCAATCGAAGTTACGAGCTTGGCGCAGCTCGGCTGGGCGCCCATCATCTTTGGCTTCATCTCAAACCTCTGCATTGGCGGCACGAGTCTCGCCTTGGCAACTGCAATGAAAGGCAACAAGGAGAAGAGGGGTATGGTCACCACGGTTGCCGTCACCGCACTCTGCGGCGTAACTGAGCCCGCGTTCTACGGCTGTCTCATCGAGCGTCCCCGCCTGCTTGTCGGCACGGCAATCGGCGCCCTCTGCGCGGGACTCCCCGCAGGTATCTTCGTCCTGAAGGAGTATGTTGCGGGAGCATGCCCCGGCCTTCTTTCGGCGCTGATTTTTATCGCTCCCGATGGATCCATGGGCAACTTCGTACTGGCGTGCGTTGTCGCCGTCATCGCCATCGTCGTCTCGTTCATCGCTGCACGCGTGATCATCAAGAAGAACCCCAACTATATTGAGTAAATGCCCGCTGTTTGCATTGGGGACATCCTCGGCAGACCATTAGCAAGAACCCAAGAAGTCCCTTAGGAGCTCGATTAATCCATTCGGATTCCTGAGGCACAAACGACCCCGATTCCACAATGAAATCGGGGTCGTTGTTTCTAAAGCCGTCGATAGACAATCGGTGTTTACCTTAGCTCCCTATCCAAGTTAATTATCCACGCTCGTTCTCCGGTCGGGAGATTTTCTTCGCTCGCGTATCCAGAAATCCACGCTCGAGCAGGACATCCAGATCCGCGCTCGCCCTTGTCTCGATCTGTAACAGCAAGAGGCCTATTCCGCTTCTAGATGTTACAGATCAAGATATTCCTAAAACACCCTAAGTTTCATCTCAATCTGTAACAGTTAGATGCCGAATATCGGTCTTGGTGTTACAGATTTAGACAAACTGGAGGACGAGACAAACCAAAAACGGGATGGGCGCTAACCCGATGGCGCACCACCTAAATAGAAACGGGCTCTGTCCCATATAGAGACAGAGCCCGAAACTCTCATGGAGCCAGTGACAGGAATCGAACCCGCAACCCACTGATTACAAATCAGTTGCGCTACCGTTGCGCCACACTGGCACACTTGGCGCTTTCGCGCGAAGCCTGTTTAGGATAAAGGAATTGAGGACGGGGCGCAACAGGCCCTTCGACCGACCACATCTCAAAAACCGTTCGTCAGAACGAACAGTTTTATCTGTTCGTCAAAACATAAACCTATTCGTTTTGACAGCTGCAAACCCGCAACCCACTGATTACAAATCAGCGGGTAGACCAATCTAGGAAACGGCTCTCTGCCGCAACTCCCCTACCGTCCGCGCAGGGCCTTGAGCTTGGCCAGCGCCTCGGGGCTCAGGCGACTGCCCAGAGTCATCTTGATCTGCGGAGCTTCCTCTGCCTCGTGAACGTCGTTATCGATCTGCTTGATCTCGTCCACCAGCATGCGGCTCGAGATGCGCGTGACGCCCTTGCCCATGACGACGGCCTGGATCGTGCCGTCGCTCGACACCACGGAACACGCGCGGCCTTCCTCGCGCGCCTCGATGCAAAGCTTCTGCACCACGGTATCGGCGGAGACGCCCGTCGGCGAAAACTCGATACGCACGCCACGGGCCGGCAGGTTGGGGCGCTCGTTGGAGATATTGCCCGCGCCGTCGAACACGATCACGGCCTCGTAGCGGCCCTGGGCAAACGCCGCAACATCGTTGATGAGCGCGGTGCGTGCCATATCGTGGACGTCGCTGGAATACGGATCGTCGGAATGGTCGTAGACGAGCTTTTCGTAGCGCGGCGTGCAGTGAATCACGTTGTAGCCGTCGACCACCAGCAGCTCGGGCTTATTGGAGTGCACCGTCGAGACCGGATCGGCGATGGCCTGCGCAAACGCATTGCCGCCCACGCCATAGGTCGCGGCCGAAACAATCGGCTTGGCCGAGCCCTCGCCAAAGCGCTTGGCCTTGGACTTGGCACGGTTCTTCTTGGACATGGGCTACTCCTCCCCCATGAGCTCGCCGGCATTGCGGCGCAGCCACTCAAAGCACAGCGCGGTGGTCGCCTGGGCCACATTGAGACTCTCGGTCATGCCGCGCTGGGGAAGCTTGGTCAAAAAGTCGCATTTCTCGAGCACCAGGCGCGAGATGCCGTCGCCCTCGGAGCCCATGACGAGCGCCACGCGACCCTCGAAGGGAGCATCCCAGCAACTGCCCTCGGCGTGCTCGGAGGCACCGCCCACCCAAAAGCCGGCGGCCTTGAGGTCGTCGAGCGCACGGGCGATATTGGGAACCTGTGCGATAGGCAGATGCATGACGGCGCCGGCTGAAGTCTTGTAGCTGCCCACGGTCACGCCGGCGGCACGCTTATTGGCAATGACGGCGCCGGCCGCGCCCACGACCTCGGCAGAGCGCACGATCGCACCAAAGTTGCCATCGTCGGTCACATGGTCGAGCACGACGACGAGCGCCGGACCGTCGCCCGCACGGTCGAGGATATCGGCAACATCGGCATAGGGGAAGTTACCAACCTCGAGCGCAATGCCCTGGTGAGCGCCATGGCTCGACAGTGCGTCGAGCTGCGCGCGCGGCACATACTTCATGCGGACACCCGCGGCGTTGAGGTCGTCGACCAGGCGCGACAAGGCGGCATCGCGCTCCCCGCCCTCGGCGATGAGCGCACACTTGATGGGAAAACCGGTACGCAGCGCCTCGGCGGCAGCACGGCGACCTTCGATAAACTCGCCCTTGGGAGCCTGGACAGCGTCGCGGTTGCGATCTCGCTGCGGACGCGCAGCCTGGGCTTGGGAGCGCTCGCGCCGGCCCTTGGGAGCGGCAGCGCGGTCGTTGCGGCGAATCGGACGCGAGCCAGAAGCGGCCTGTTTGCCGCCACGCAGCGCACGCTTACGATTGTCGGCCATAAAGCAGCCTCCTTTAAAAAAATTTCAAACAAGACAAAAGAAGCGACCGCTTAAGACGAATAGCCCAAGCGGTCGGTACGGGTTTTCCAAGTGCCCGAGATTGCCGTGAAAGAGGAGAGACGCGTACTTGAGTACGCGAGCGACGGTTTGAACGGCAAGGTCGGGTGCTTGGGAAACCCGCGGGGATTAGATGGATTTGATACGGGTGCCGGCGGCCGTATCCTCGATGGTGAGGCCCAAGTCCTTGAGCTGGTCGCGGATGGCGTCGGCCAGATCCCAGTTCTTGGCGGCGCGGGCCTCGGCGCGGGCCTCGAGAATCTTGGCAGCGGCCTCGTCCACGTCGTCGCCCGTGTAGGCGACCAGGCCGGCGGCAACGCCTAGCAGGCCCAACGGCAGCTCGACCTTGGGCTCGGGAAGCTCAACGCCAAACGTATCGAGCAGCTCGGCCAGCGTGTCGGCGGCGGCAAGCGCGGCGGCCTTGTCGGCAGCGTCGCCCGCCTGCTCCAGGTACTGGTTGCACTCGGTCACAAAGCCAAAGACGGCACCCATGGCACCGGCGGTGTTAAAGTCGTCGTCCATGCACTCCTTAAAGGCGGCACGAGTCTCAGCGGCCTTGGCGGCAAACGCCTCGGATGCTGCCTCATCGGCATCGGTCGTCGCATGGTTCGCGGCCCAGCGCAGGTTCTCGACCGTACCGGCGATACGCGTGAGCGAGTTCTCGGCACCCTCTAGGCGCTCCCAAGAAAAGTCGAGCGGCGAGCGATAGCTCGTCTGCAGCATCAGCAGGCGCAGGGCGGCAGCGGAGTGCTGCTCGAGCACCTCGGCCAGCGTAAAGAAGTTGCCGAGCGACTTGGACATCTTCTCGCCGTCTACCAGCAGCATGCCCGTGTGCATCCAGGTGTTGGAGAAGCCCTGGTGCCAGGCGCAGGTGGCCTGGGCGCACTCGTTCTCGTGATGCGGGAAGGCAAGGTCGGAGCCGCCGCCATGAATGTCGATCGGGGTGCCCAGGTAGCGGTGCACCATGGCGGCGCACTCGGTGTGCCAACCGGGACGGCCCTCGCCCCAGGGGCTCGGCCAGCTGGGCTCGCCGGGCTTGGCGGCCTTCCACAGGGCAAAGTCGAGCGGATCGTTCTTGTCCTCGTTCTCCTCGATGCGCGCGCCAACCATAAGGTCATCGATGTTGCGGCCCGAGACCTGACCATAGTTGGGATCGCTGCGCACGGCAAAGTACACGTCGCCGTTATCGGCTGCGTAAGCGTGGCCCTGCTCGATGAGCGTCTTGATCATAGCGATCATGGGGCCGATCTCCTTGGTGGCGCGGGGGCGCACATCGGGATCGAGCACGTTGGCGGCGCGCATGACGCCGATGAACTTGTCGGAGAACTCCGTCGCGACCTCGGCGGCAGTGCGGCCCTGCTCGTTGGCGCGTTTGATGATCTTGTCATCGACATCGGTGAGGTTCTGGGCGAACGTGACCTCGTAGCCGCTCGCGATGAGCCAGCGACGAATCACGTCAAAGCTGATGAACGTGCGGGCATTGCCGATGTGGATGTTGTCGTAGACCGTGGGGCCGCACACGTACATGCGAACCTTCCCGGACTCGATGGGCTGAAACTCTTCCTTTTTATGGGTAGCGCTGTTGTAGATACGCATTCGTTACTCCTTAACGGTTTTCTGTAGCAGGCAGACGGCCCAGGCGCCAATTCCCTCGCCTTGGCCTTCCCAACCGAGCTTTTCGGTCGTGGTGGCGGCGACGCCCACGTTTTCCACGTCGACGCCCAGGGCATGGGCAAGGTTGGCGCGCATGGCATCGCGGTGCGGGGTGATCTTAGGCTGCTGACAGGCAATGGTGCAGTCGGCATCAACAAACTCAAAGCCCAGCTCGCGCGCATAGTCCATCACGCGGGCGAGCAGCACCATCGAATCGGCACCCTCGTAGGCGGGATCGGTGTCGGGGAATAGCTTGCCGATATCTCCCCCGCGGCAGGCGCCCAGAATGGCGTCGGCCAAGGCGTGCGCGAGCACATCGGCATCCGAGTGGCCCAGCAGGCCGCGCTCGTAGGGAATGTCGACACCGCCGATGATACATCGACGCCCCTCCACCAGACGGTGAACGTCGTAGCCATGGCCAATGCGCAGGTTACTGAACATGGGGAAGGTCCTCTCCCTCGGCCATGCGGCCAAGCAGAATCGCGGTTACGGGACGCAGGTCCTCGGGTACCGTCACCTTAAGGTTATCGCGCGGGCTCTGGACGCAGCGGACGCGCCCACCCATGCGCTCGACCAGTGACGAATCGTCCGTGCCGATAAAGCCCTCGGCAATCGCCGCGGCATGGGCGCGCTTCATGGCGTCGACGCTAAAGATCTGCGGCGTCTGCGCGGCCCAATAGAGCTCGCGCGGCGGCGTCTCGACGATGTTGTCGCCATCGACGATCTTGAGCGTATCGATCGCGGGCTGACCGCACACGACACCGTCGAGCGAGCGGTCACCCACAAGCACGTCAATCGCATGATCGATGGCCTCGGTCGTGATAAGCGGACGGGCGCCGTCGTGGATGGCGACATATTCGAAACCCGTCGGTACCGCATGCATGCCGGCACGGGTGGAATCCTGACGGGTATCGCCGGCATCGGCGAAGCTGATGGGCGTGTCATAGTCAAACGGATCGATGGCCAGGCGGCGCATCTCGGCGCGGCGCTCGGCAGGACACACCACCACGATGTGGCCGACCTTGTCGCTCCGATCGAACGCGCGGATAGACCAGCTCATGAGCGGACGGCCCGCCACGTTAACGAGCTGCTTGCCGCCGGGATTTCCAAAGCGCTGGCCGCTGCCGCCGGCAACGACCACGGCGCATACGGGCGCCATTATGCGTTCCCCTGTTTGGTGCCCTTCATGCGGTACAGCGAGTCCGCAAGAATGGCAGGGTTGTTGACGCCAAAGTCGCCTAGGCGCTCCGGATCCTCGCTGATGTCGTCCATGAGCTCCTGCAACGAGCCATACTCGTCGACGATCTTCTCGGCCACGCCGTCGCGCACGACGGACACGCGCGAAAGCGTGCGCAGGCCCAGCGGCGTCATGACGGAGTCCTCGTCCAGGTCGTCGTAACCCAGAACCGCCGCCACATGCTGTGGGTCGGACAGGTCCTTAGGTGTCATACGGCTCAGGTTGGCGCGAATCTTCTCGGCATTAGCCTCGGAAGAATCACTTGCGTAGTCGCGGATCATCAGGTCGTATTCGGTATCCATGCTGGAGCCCGCGAGCTGCTCGAGCTGCATCTGCACGAGCTTGCCCTGGTTGCCCAGCTTGACGATGCAATCCTTAAGCTCAGTCTTTGCCTGCTGCATGATCTCGAAACTCGAGAAAATGCCGGTGATGTCGGCGAGCGTAACGTAGTCGTCGAGCTCGAGGGCCGTCAGGCGCAGCAGGGAGCGGTCGAGCGACTGACGGGTAGTCTGGAGCGTGGCGACGAGCTGGTTGACCGAGCTCATGATGGTGGTGACGGGCTGGATCTCGTAGCTCTTGCCGTGAACGTACACGTTGACGACGGCACGACGGGCCGAGACCGAGATCACGATGGCATCCGTGAGCACCGACATGCGGGCGGCGGTGCGGTGACGCATGCCCGTCTCACTCGTGGCGAGCGAGGGATCGGGATTGAGGTGGAAGTTGGCGCGCAGGATCTGGGTGAGGTCGCCATCGATGACGATGGCGCCGTCCATCTTGGAAAGCTCGAACAGGCGGTTCGAGGTAAACGAAATGTTGAGCGGGAAGCCGTCGTTACCGGCAGCGAGCACGTTTTCGGTGTCGCCGACGCAGATAAGGGCGCCCAGGTGACCAGCAATGATCATGTCGAGGGCGGTGCGGATCGGCTGGCCAGGTGCCGTCAGGCGGATGGCCTGTTCCATACGCTTTTGCAGCTCGTTCTTATCCAAGGCATCGCTCCCATCGTATACGCTCCATAAACGTCAATAAGTTTCTCACGGTTTGCCTCTGTGACGCCCGCAAAATCCGATGCTTACAGAATGAGCGAACACAGCTGAGAGCCCCAATCCAAATGAGCTGCTTATGTGGTAGCATCGGGATTCGCATAAATGAGGGAGTAGTCGCGTGATCGGGTTCGCCTCCGGTGGCGCGGCAAGTCAACACACTGGCCGATGCGGCCTGGCTTGCCTTAATGAACGAGACTCGTGGCTGTGCGCGCAACGCGTACGCCACGGGTCTTTTTTGTTACTCCCCCAAGAGGTACACGCGGGCCCGCCCGCAGAGAGGGAGCCAGACTATGGGACTCGCAGAGCTCGTGTTGCTCGCCGTTGGCCTTTCGATGGACGCCTTTGCCGTTTCCATCTGCAAGGGCCTCGGCATGAAGAAGATCAACTTTAAAGTCGCCGTGGTGCTCGGCCTGTTCTTTGGCGGCTTTCAGGCCGGCATGCCCGTAATCGGATGGGCGCTCGGCAGTCAATTCATGGGCATCATCGGACCCATCGACCATTGGATCGCCTTTATCCTTTTGGCCTTCATCGGCGGCAAAATGCTGTGGGAAGCCTTTACCGAAGACGAGGATGAAGGCGACGGCAAGAATGCCGAAAAGATTGACCTAGGCGAGTACCTGATCCTCGCCATCGCCACCTCAATCGACGCCCTAGCCGTGGGCATCTCATTTGCCGCGCTCTCGGTTGACATCGTTCCCGCTGTATCGCTTATCGGCGTCACAACGTTTATCTTCTCCGTCGCCGGCGTAGCAATCGGCCACACCTTTGGCGCGCGCTACGAAAAACCTGCCACCATCGTGGGCGGCATCGTGCTCATCCTCATCGGACTTAAGATCTTGCTTGAGCATCTGGGGATTCTCGCAATATAAAAAACGCCTCTCATAAGCTCAACGTCAATGTAGAGGTCTCATGCAGAGTTTTGCATAATGCCTTTTCGTGCAGACTTTTGCATGTCATACTGATATGCAAAAGTCTGCACATTAGGAGATCGCCATGGATACCCTTCCCATCACCACACCGCGCCAAGCTGGCATCTACGTGCGTCAGGCACGCAAGGCTCAGGGTCTCGCCCGTGCCGCCCTCGCCAAAAAGGCCGGTGTTTCGGAGCGCCTGCTCGCATCGCTCGAGCTAGGAGACGCCACTGGCATTCGACTCGACAAGCTGCTGACGATTTTCAATGCTCTTGGACTGGCACTCGCCGCTCAAGGGGATATCGGCGAAGCAAAAAATGAGCGACCAGTCGACGCTCCGCATGCCAATCCGCTGCCTCGCAGCATTCCCAGGCGCCATCACACTCAACGTCCCCATCATCGCAACAGTCGTAGTACCGCCATTCCGGCTCTTGCAGATGCCCCCTTTACATCCGCACTTTACGACGAGATCTTCGCCGATTTCGTCATGTCCAATCTCGGAGTCTCGATTGCCGCAAACGCATCTAACCAAACCAAGCCCGAAGGGAAATAGCCAATGGCCAGAACATCACTTCGGACCATTATTTGCGGCGTACCTGCGGGAACGCTCACGCAAGATGAGAACGGTCTTATCAGCTTTACCTACGATCATGACTATGACGGGCCAGCCCTATCGACCAACATACCCGTATCGAATCGCACATACGGACAACAGGTCATGAATCCGTACCTGTTTGGCCTTCTACCCGACAGCGATGACCAGCGAAAAGCGATTGCCGCCGAATTCGACGTTAGGCCCAACAATCCCGTTGCGTTGCTCAGCCATATCGGACTCGACTGTCCGGGCGGAGTGCAGTTTTATGCCGAAGAAGATGCCGACGCCGTCCTGCATCGCGCTGGCGATTACCGCCCTATAGACGACCACGAAATTGCTCTCCGCCTCAAGTCGATCAGAGATGACCGCGATGCATCGTGGATGGGTCTAGATGAAAGTTGGTCACTTGGAGGCAACCAGGGCAAGTTCGCGCTCGCGTTCATTAACGGCCGCTGGTGCGAATGCATGGGCTCCTCGCCCACGACGCATATTTTCAAGGCTATGTCACAACAAACAGTTGATAAATAGCCATTTTTATAGGGGAGTATCAGAACTCCCCTACAAACTGTTATTTGCAGTTATCTATACTCATTTGGAATTTCGATATGAAGTGTCTCACACAATAACTTCACATCATGTGCATCATTTTCATCAAACTCGTATCCCAGATGGAACATTACTTGACTATATGGTTCAATACAGGAAACCTCTATTTCCTCAATTCTTCCTTTACCCGAAAAAGTTTCTACCGGAAAACAATCCCCATCATAAAGAATTTCACCTTCGTCCGTATATTCAAAACAATGCAAATCAATAATTCTGTTTTTCAAATCTTCCCATACAGTATGGTTCAATGTTGTATATTCCATCTTAATCTCATAAAAGCCATTAGCTTTCATTATTTCTATAAAGTTCTGATAATCGTTCTTTTCTACAAAAATGTCAATATCATTATGGGCTCTTGACTGATATCCAAGAAGAGCATCTACACCCCAGCCACCATCAAGAAAGACTTTAATCTCCGCATCTATTGCAAATTGAAGAATCTGTTTTACATCTGTTATATTGACCATCTTATCATCTCCACAAATTCTAATTAGGCGACCAGAGGAACTGCTGGTCTGTTTGATAAATCTCTGCATTTAGCAGTTTTCAATGTTGCCAAAACGAAAGTTAAGAAGATGTTCCTTTTCTCCATGTCGCTTTCTTTGGCGTAATTTACAAGGTTATTCCACACAAGATAGTTGTTCAGATACTTGGTAGAAACACCGTTAAAGCCACGCATAAACCTCTTTAGCTGGCTATGGTAGCTATTGATATGTTGGATATTATAAATGCCTTTCTTGGCTTTGCCAGTCTTTAACTGCACAAGGTCAATGCCATTGGCATTTGTAAATCTCACATAGGAGTTCATCTTGTCCGTAACAAGAGTGGAATTGGTCTTAGTCCTACCATCATAAATATGATGTAAATCTCTTGTAGAAACTCTACCAGTATTCGTAATCTTGGAGATAGACAAGCCATTCCTATTAACCGCACAAGGAACACATACCTTTTCTTGGGACAAGCCTCTGATATGTGTAGAATGACCACGCTTATGAGCCTTGCGTGGCATAGCAAATGTCTTACTCTTGCTATGATTGCCCTTGTACGAGATGGCGAAAAAAGTTTCGTCAGCCTCAATAATGCCGTCAAGGGTAACATCGTCTGCCATATTCTGAAGTGCATCCAAAATCTTGTGTCTCCAAAGGAATGCGGTGTTTCTGTGAATCCCACAAGCAACAGCAGTCTTACGAATGGATAAGCCATTCATCATACAATCAATGTACTGCTCCCACACGGACAAGTCTTTTCTTGTACCAGACACAATGGAGTTCGTAGCAATCACGAAGGACTTGCCACAATCCTTACATACATATCGCTGTGTGCCATCTTTACGATGACCATTGCGAACCACATGGATACAGCCACAAAGAGGGCATACACGACCATTTGCAAAGCGTTCCTTTGCTACGAAATCTTCAATATTCAAAGACTTTACAAAGGCAGGACTTAAAAGCATTGTTTTAAGGCTTTCCTGCTCTGCGACAGTCAACTTACCGATAATATCTAATGCGTCTTTGATAGTAGGCATATCCAATTACCTCCTTCGGTGGTACTGTTTCTTACTATTATTATACGCTATTTCTCGTCAAAATCAACCATTTGTTGTGACAGAGCCATTTTCAAAAATGGCGTCCTTGATTCTCATCTTCATTGCAACAGA